>DAORHS010000316.1:0-5798 GCA_035438165.1 Prosthecobacter sp. | reverse complement strand
TTCCGTGTTTTGATTGGCCACGCAGGCCTTGATAAGTCCGGTGAAGGCCTCGCGTTCGATGCGGGGCGAGGCCGAGGCGCGCTGCGCGGCCTTGATGGTGAGGCGGTAGGCGTCTTCGGCGATGTCGAAGTGACCGCGGTCTTCGCCGTACTGGGCGATGCGCAGCAGGGCAGGGTAGCGTCCGTTGACCTGGGCCGCATCTTTGGCGGCAATCAGTTTGGCGCGCAGCTCTTCGGCCGGTTTCTTCAAGACATAGGCCAGATGCGCCCGGAACATGGACACGGTGGCCGGGTCCAGCACCTCCGCGACCTTGGGGTCATTGACCAGGCGTTCCAGGTCGTCGAAGCGTTGCAGCATCGTGAGCGCGTTGAGATAGTTTTCCAGGAGACCCTGATGGGCCTTGGCATCATCCTCGGGCAGAATGGTGAGCACCTTGCTGAATTCCCCTTCTTCAACCAGCCAGCGCACAAACGGCAGCAGTTGATCGCGCTTTTCGTTCCGGTATTTCATCATGCCGTCCATGACGATCTCCTTCTTGCGGTCCGGGAACTGCTGTACTTCTCGTTTCAAGGCGGTGACGTAATGCCGGTCATCGGCCTTGGGGTGGCTTTTGAGGCGCTGGATCAGTTTGGCCGTGTCTGCGGGCGTCAGTGACGGCAGGCTGTTGATGTACTCCAGGGTTTGCAGGCCGAGCGCGTCGTTCTGGCCCGCCAGGCCCCATAGCAGATCCATGCCCTGGCCGATCTCGGAAGGATTGCCCGAGGCGATCTGCACCTTCGCGAGGCGCAGGGCGCTCTCCTTGTCTTCCGGATGGGTCGTGGTGTAGCTGCGCAGGACGTTGAGCAGCGGTTTGTGCTGCTCACGCTGGCCCCAGACATCCTCGGCCAGCTTCATCAGCGCCTCGCTGGGCTGCTCCACGCGCATCAGATGTTCCAGCGCTTCGGAGGCCTCCTTGGGCTTGCCCAGATTCATCAGGCAGCGCACATGCAGCTGCTCATCGGCCGGCGTGAGGGCACCGTGTTCCTTCAGCTTGTCATAGAAGAACAAGGCCGTGTCACGCTTCATCAGGGTGAAGTATTCAAAGTTCAGGCGGATCGCGTCGATGCTTTCAGGTGCCTTGGAGTACGCCTCCTGCGCCTTCATGACGGCATTGACGACCTGGCCGTTTTCCGCCATGCGCCGCGCCTCCTTCACCATGCTCTCCGCCCGCATGTTTTTGTACGAGTTCTTCAGCGGCCGGGCATAAACGATGCCGAGAATGAGCAGCGTGGTGCAGATGCTCACGACCACCCCGGCGGCGACCCAGCGCGACAGCGCGGACTGGCGGTCACGATGCGCCACCGTGGGCGGCACCAGCCATTCCCACGCGGCGATGAAAGGGCGCCACAGAATGAAAGGCTTCTGCGACAGATCCTTGGTGGGGTCGATTTTTTGATTCCAAAGCATGGAGGTGGGCGGCTGGGGCGCTGAATGTAGGTGTGCGCCATGCCGCGTCACGTTGAAATTTTTCTGCAACCTGATTGTCAGCCTCCGCGTTGAACGCAGCTCGCGTTCCCCTGCGAAAATTCAGTTGAAAAGGCCTGCGTTCCTCCTAATGCAGCGCTCCGCGATTGAACGTCCGGAGGGGGCGAACAACCACACCACCTCCCCGTGGCGTCAAGTTATACCCCAACCAACCGATCCCAACGACGTTATGATCCAAGTTAAGAACCTCATCAAAGTGTTCGGCACCAAGGTGGCTGTCGATGATGTCTCCTTCTCCGTGGAAAAAGGCGAAGTCCTTGGTTTCCTCGGGCCGAACGGCGCCGGCAAGTCCACCACCATGCGCATGGTCACCGGCTACTTCCGTCCCACCAGCGGCAGCGTGAAGCTTTGCGGCATCGACATGCTTGAGGAGCCCGAGCAGGCGAAGCAGCGCCTCGGCTATCTTCCTGAAAATGCTCCGCTCTATTCGGACATGACCGTGGCCAGCTTCCTGTCGTTTTGCGCGGAAATGCGCGGCCTGCATGGCGCGGCACGCTCGAAGGCCATCGACCGCGTGCTGGATCTCTGCTTCCTCGACAACGTGCGCAACCAGAGCGTGGACACGCTTTCCAAGGGCTACCGCCACCGCACCTGCTTCGCGCAGAGCATCATCCACGATCCGGACGTGCTCATTCTCGACGAGCCGACCGATGGTCTCGATCCCAATCAAAAGCACGAGGTGCGCAGCATGATCAAGCGCATGGGCAAGGACAAGGCGATCATCTTCTCCACGCACATCCTTGAGGAGGTCGAGGCCGCCTGCTCCCGCGCCATCATCATCGACCGCGGCAAGGTCGTGGCCGACGGCACTCCCGAAAGCCTCAAGAAACTCGTCCCGGGCGCGAACTCGCTCGACGAGGTCTTCCGCAGCATCACGCGTCCCGACGTCGAGCACAAGAAGGCCGCCTGATCCCACTTCACTTTTCCAACCCCATTTCTCGCAACATGAACAACCGCAACATCCAGAACACCATCGCCGTCTTCAAACGGGAGTTCCTGGCCTACTTCAACTCACCGGTTCTCTACGTCATCGTCGTCATCTTCCTCCTAGCTTCGATGGGCTTCACCTTCTTCTTCTCGCGCATCCTCGACAGCGAGGACGTTTCATTGACGGAGCGCTTCTTCGTCTGGCATCCGTGGATCTTCACGGTGCTCGCGCCCGCCGTCGGCATGCGCCTGTGGTCGGAGGAGCACCGCCTTGGTACCATCGAGCTGCTGCTCACGATGCCCGTGTCTCCCTGGCAGGCGATTCTGGGCAAGTTCTTCGCCGCCTCGTGTGTCTGGTTCATCGGTCTGATGCTCACCTTCCCGATCGTCTGGACCGTCTGCTATCTCGGAGAGCCCGACATGGGGCCGATCATCAGCGGCTACACCGCCAGCTACCTCTATGCGCTGGCCTGCCTTTCCGTCACCTGCGCCGTCAGCGCCATCACGCGCAGCCAGGTGGTGTGCTTCATCGTCAGCGTGGCCTTCTGCATGGTCATTGCCCTGATCGGTGATCCCGGCGTGACGCACACCATCGTCGCCACGGTGCCGTCCTGGGCGGAGGGCGTCGTGCGCTTCATCAGCTACTTCAGCTTCATGGATCACTTCTTTGAACTGACCAAGGGCATCTTCGTCTTCCGTGACGTGCTCTACTTCCTCTCCGTCATCGTCGTTACCCTCATCATCACCAACCTGGCCCTGCGTGCGAAACGCGCCTGATCTTGGCATCAAACCAACCTTCCATCTGCTTTGACACCATGAGCGTGAACCTGAACAGCAAGCAAGCAACCACCGGCATCACCGCCCTTCTGGTGATCGCCATCGTCGTCGTCCTCAACTTCCTCGTCGGCGGTCTCGGCTTCGGCAACTTCCGCGTCGATCTCACCGAAGACCGGATCTACACCCTCTCCCAGGGGACGAAGAACATCCTCAGCCGCCTCAACGAGGACGAGCCGGTCACCATTCGCTACTACTACACCACGGACGACCGTGTGATGCCCAACGTCCTCAAGCCGCATGTGCGTGCGGTGGAAGATCTGCTGCTGGAGATGGTCAAGGCCTCCGGCGACAAGATCATCCTCGAAACCATCCATCCCAATCCCAACACCGACGAGGAGGACAACGCCCGTGCGGATGAAATCCAGGACATGGGCCCCGTGAACCAGGAGGGGGACAAGATCTACCTCGGCCTCGCGGTGCAGTGCCTCGACCAGAAGGAGGTCATTCCCTTCCTCAACCCGCCGGCGCCGAATGAAGGGTCCGCTGTCGAGTATGACATCGCCCGCGCCATCTCAAAGGTCATCAAGCCGGCACGCAACGTCGTCGGTGTCATGAGCTCCATGCCGGTCATGGGTTCGCCCATGTATCCCTTCCAGAAAACGCAGGGTGAAGGCCCCTGGGTGCTCATCCAGCAGCTTCGTGCCGACTACGAGGTCATCGAGGTGCCCATGGGCACCGACAAGATCGATCCGAACATCAAGGTGCTCGTCGTCCTCCATCCCGCGGACATCTCGGAAAGCGCTCAATACGCCATCGACCAGTTCCTGCTCGGCGGCGGCAAGGTCATTGCCTTCGTCGATCCGAACAGCGTCGTCGCCCAGGCCTTCAGCGGCCGGCCCAACCCGATGACCGGGCAGCAGAGCATGATCAACAACACCTCCGACTTGAAGGACCTCTTCAAGGCCTGGGGCATCGGCTTCAAGAGTGACATGGTCGTCGCCGACATGAACTACCGCGGCAACCTGCAGGGCCGCAACAACCCCACGGCGCTGCAGCTCCCGGCGGAGGCCATCAACCGCGAGGACCGCATCACCTCCGGTCTCAACTCCCTCGTCATGGTCACGGCCGGCTCCTTCAGCATCGACAAACGGGATGGCATCGACGCCGACACCCTGGCCTCCAGTTCCGAAGAGTCCGAGATGATCGACGTCACGGAGGCCGAGAAGGCACGTTCACCGCAGGGGCTGACCTCGTTCCATCCTGCCGGCCGCAGGCAGATCCTCGGCGTCCGCCTCACCGGCAAGTTCAAAACCGCCTTCCCAGGCGGCAAGCCCGCCGCAGCCGCTGGCAAGCCCGACACCGGTGGCGCCCAGGACGAGGCCAAGCCGGCCGCAGCAGCATCTGTGCCTGCGGCTCCCGCGCCAGCACCGGCAGCGCCCGCTGTCGCCCCGGCGGCAGAGAAGAAAGAGGAGCCCAAGAAGGACGACGGCTCGCTCAAAGAATCCGCCAACAGCGAAGGCGTGGTCATCCTCTTCTCGGACGTGGACATGCTCTATGACGCCTTCTGCGTGCAGCAGGACCCCATGACCGGCATGCTCGTCTCCCGCACCGGCAACCTCCCCATGATCCTCAACGCCGTCGAAGTGCTCTCCGGCGGCGGCGATCTGCTCCAGGTCCGCAACCGCAAGTCCGCCGTCCGTCCCTTCAGCACCCTCAAGGAAATGCGCGAGAAGGTCGAAAGCCGCTACCGTCCGCAGCTCATGGCGCTGCAGGCCGAGCGTGAGAAGATCGCTGAAAAAATGGGCGCCCTGCGCCTGAAGCGTGATTCCAAAGGCAAGGGCTTCATCGTTGACCCCCAGCAGCAGAAGGACCATGAGGCTCTCATGCAGAACGACGTCGATCTCTCCCGCAAGGAGCGCGACATCAAGAAGGAGCAGAACAAGGAGATCGAGGCCACCAAGACCATGCTCAAATGGCTGAACTTCCTCGCCGTGCCGCTGCTCGTCAGTTGTGTCGGCCTCCTGCTCGCCGTCCGTCGCCGTTCCGTCACCGCCGCTGTTTGATTTCATTCACCTCATTTCAACCCCGCACCATCACTCATGAAAAAGATCATCATCCTGATCGTCGTGCTCGTTGGGCTCATCGGAGCCACCTTTTATGTGAAAAAGGACCGCAAATCCCGTCTCAGCACCGGCTCCCGCAAGGGCGTGGAATTGCGTGACATGCTCATCCCCGACCTCGACGTCAACAGCATCCAGAAGATCCGCATCAAGGACGCCCAGAACGAGGTCAACGTCGCCCTCAACGGCACCGTGTGGACCGTCGCCGAACGCGGCGGTTACGAGGCCAGCTTCGACCGCATCAGCCGCTCCCTCCTCGCCCTCAAGGAGCAGAAGATCAGCCGCAAGCAGTTCGTCGGCAGGGAGGCCTGGGCCAAGGTCGGCGTTCAGCCTCCTGGCGAGCCCAACGGCTACGGCATCGGCACCCTCGTCGAGCTGCTCGACGCCAAGGGCAATATCAAGAAGTCCTTCGTCCTCGGCGGCAACGTCAACAGCTCAGGCAACCCCAAC
>DAORHS010000315.1:0-5825 GCA_035438165.1 Prosthecobacter sp. | reverse complement strand
CCACTCGCGGCGATGCGTTTTTTGTCGAGGTTCCACTCGCCGGCTTTCGAGCGCAGGTGCTGCAAGGCCCGCGCGGCATCCATCAGCGGCCATTGCAGCGGTGGTGTGACCTTCGCGGTGTTCGCATCGGCGAGGAAACGGTAATTGATCGAGGCCACGGAGATGCCGGCATCGAGAAACGCACGCACGTCGAGATGCTGATGGATGTCCGTCTTGTCCTGCGCACCCCAACCACCGCCGTGGATGTAAAAGACGACCGGCGTCGGCTTGGCGGACTTCGCGAGCCACACGTCCATCGTCTGGCGAAAGTGCGGACCGTAAGCCACATCGACGTGGGTCGCGGGCGTGGCATCGGCTTTGTCAGTGGCGTAAAGTTTACGCACCTCGGCAGGCGGCATCCAGCCGTTGGGGCGTTGCTCATCGGGCTCGTAGGCGCAGGTGATGAAGTAGAGGCCATCGGCCGCGACTTTCTGTGGCGGCACGTTCACCTGCACCTGCGTGAAACCATCCGCGAACCAGCTTTCGTAACCATCTGCGGCCACAGGCTTCAAAGTGCGGCCATTGAGCCGCACATCGAGCTTCGTGGGCGCTCGATAGGGCAATCGCATCCGAAAACCGATGCCCTTCGTGATCGTCGCATCCGTCGTCGCGGCGAGCAATTGCTCGTTCGGCGCTTCCATCGCCACTTTGAGCTCCGGGCCGTCTGCGATGAACTTTTTCACCGCTTCGGGAAACTCCTTCGCGACGATCTTTTTCTTCGCCGCGGCCGTTGTGGCCACCACGAGGCTCTCGCGGCCCACCGTCTGCGGATAGAGAAAACCGAGCGCGAACTCGCTTTGCTGATTCCACAGCTCCACACGGCTCGCGCGACGCTCCGTCGCGTTTTGGCCATACGCGGTGACAAAATGCCCGACGAAGTGCCGCATGCGATTCACGGGATACCCCGCCGTTTTTTCATCCAGCCACGCTTCATTGCCGATCTTCATGAGGCCCTTCATCCGCGCCACGAGGCTCTGCTCCCACGCTACCTCCTGCGTGATGACCATGGTGTGATACTTCGCGTAGCCATAGTGCGCCGAATAGAAGAGCGGCATGCCGTGCCAGAGCTTTTTGCCCAGCGGTGCCAGTTCCGGCCCCCAAAACGTGCGCTGCGCATCCGCCTCGAAGCGATCCGATGGAAAACCGGCTTCTTTGCCCGCCGCGATCATGGCCTCGGTCACACGCCAGTCCCACGGACGCAGCGCGTAGTTCGAATACGCCCCGCCCGTCACCTCCGTCATGATTTGCCCCTGATACATGCGGCGCGAGCCGAGCTGATCCGGCGCATACTCCTGCAAACCGGTGCCGTGCAGATCCGCATGCACCTCCGGCTGATGTTCGTCGATCACGGATAGCACCGCAGCGAGCTCCGGTGCCTGTTCCGGCTTGTTGATCGTCAGAGACTTCACATCCCAGATTTTTCCCACGCGTCCGGTGCCCGTGTATGGATCAATGCCGTGCTCATTGCGAAAGCGATCCGTGTAAAACATCGCCAGCGGATTCACGCACGGCATGATGAGCACGATCTGCCTCTTCCGCGTCTCCACCGCCAGCGGATCATCGCTCAGGCACCACTCCGCAAAGGCCATTGCCCCCGTCGTGCCCGTGCGTTCCGGCCCGCTGTGCAGCGTGGTGACGAGGCACACCTGCTTGTCCACGCTCTTCACCGTCGGATCGGTGATCTTGAGCAAATACACCGGCATGTTCTGCCCGCTCATCCCACGCGATTCGAGCACCGCGACCTTTGGATACGCCTTCCGCCAATGCGCCAGCGTGCCCGCATACTCCTCCCAGGTGAGCCGATGCATGGGCGCATATTTTTCCTGTGCGATCAGCGATGTGATGAATGTGAAGAAAATGAGGAAGAGGTGTTTCATGACTCAGCGCAGCGTGATGGCATAGACCGTAGCCGTTTGAAGGTGCAGGCGGATGTGATGCGGTCCGGGCGGGAGTTCGGCGAGCTTCTTCTCCTTCCAAGCGAAGCGGTAGCGCGTGACATCCTTCATCTTCAGCGGCACGCAGCTTGCCTTGTCGAATCCCGGCACGCGATAGCCGTCTTCGTCGAGGATCTCCGCCCACACGGCACCGATTGCTGCATTGGCATTCACATAGAGTTCCGTGCGCCCTTTGAGATCCATCGGCTTGAAGGTGATCTGGCCGATGTCCGGTGGATTCTTAATCTTCGGCGTGGGTGCTTCAGGCTCGGTGCGGATGCCGGCGAAACGATTCAGCGGCAGCGTCGCAAGTCCCACGCCGCTCTTTTGCGTGTCGCTGGTGATGTTGGACCCTCCGCCGATCGCTCCGCTGCCGTAGGCGCCGTAGTAGAAGCGCATCTCGTTGCCTTCGATGATGAAATCCGAGTTCGTCAGGATCGTGCCGCTGTCGAAGGGGTCGCCTTCGCTGCGGGCGATGAAATAGCGCTCGCGGAAGGGCCGCTCCCACTCGAATCCGTTGCGGCTGAGCATGAGTTCGATGTCCATCGTGCCGCCGCCTGCGCGATTCAGAATTTGGCACAGGCTGAAGAAGCGCTCACAGTGATAAAACACCGGCGAGGTGTGAAATTCGAGTGCGCCATCGCGATCATCCGGCGCACAGACAAGTTGCGGCTTGCTCCAATGCAGCAGGTCTTTGCTCTCCGTGCGGCCCATGCCGTGTTTCCAGGCGAGACCGCCTTCGGGGCCTTGGATCCACATCTTGCCGAATACCGCCCAGATCTTCCGCTTCGGATCAAACACCGGATCCGCCGCATCGGACATGCTCATGGGCACGATCATCTGCCGCTTCACCCGACCGTCCGCGAGTTTCATCTCCTGATACGGATTCTCGCCCGCAAACGGCGGCTGCACCTTCTTCCCGCCGAAGGAGGCGCGGTAGAGCGGCGCTTCAGGATGCTTCGTCCACCGAACACCATCCGGTGAAAACGCGATGTGCAGCCCCGCCCACACCTCGCCATCCGGCTGCGTGGCCCAGTCATAATAGAGCATCTTGTAGCGCCTCGCGGTGTCCGCTTCCCGAGCATCGACGATCACGCTGTTGCAGTAGCGATGCCCATACGCACCGCTGCCGATCAGCACGATGTTCGTCTGCTTCTCCCCGTTGAACTCAAACAATCCGAGATCCGGCTTGGTAAAGGTGATGCCATCGGCCGACTCCGCGTAGCAGACGACGCACTCGTGCGTCTTCAGTTCCGCACGAGGCCCGGCGTAAGCCTGATACCACATCTGGTAGCGCCCCGTCGCCTTGTCGCGATGCACGCTGGTCCAGCCGATGGCCAGTTCCCATGGCTTGTCCTCCGTGATGAGCGGATTCTTCGCATGACGAACCGGAATCTCCAGCACACGCCGCGTGCCGGCGCGGTAGAGAATCTCGTGGTCATCGACCATGAGGATCGTGCGTTCGGCAGCCGGACTGCCAACGCACATCACAAGAATCAGGATGGAAACGAGCGTCTTCATGCAGGTGGGGTGGCGGTGGCAGCGGCCGTGTAGGCGGCTTTGAGCGCCGGATCGGTCTGTGTGTGCGCACCGCGATAAACAAGCAGCAGGCCGAGACGGGAGAAGTCCGTCGTATTCGGTGCCGAATGATGAATCGTTTCGCATTGATGAATGGTGGCATCGCCAGGAGAAAGCAGGCCGCAGAATTGTTCACTGAGTGGCACAGGCGATGGTTCAGCCATGCCGATGCTGTTGCCACGCACGCCACTGGGCTTCGTGGGCCGCATGCCGTCTCTATGGGAACCCTTGACAAAATAGACTGGGCCGTTCGCCTCGGTGACGGCATCAATCGCAATCCACACCGTCAGCATGTCAGGCGGTGTCTGGCAGAAGTAGGCGTTGTCCTGATGATACGGCACACCCGAACCCACCCGGGCCGGTTTGTTGAAGGTCTCGACCGCGCACAGCACCGGCTCACCGTGCACCAGCGGAGCGATCAATGCCTTGATGTCCTCGCGTTCACCCAGTTCGCGAAACCACGCGTTGTATTTCTCCAAGCGCCAGAGATTGCGGACGGTCTTCTCATCCTTCTCGAAGGTGCGCGCATCCACAGGCTGCGCGGAAAGGTCGTCCCGAATGTAACGATCAAGTTCCGCACGCACGGCGGCAACTTCGTCAGTGCTGAGAAATTGCCGCGCGCGCACGACGCCGTCGCGTTCGTAGTCGGTGAGGAGTTGTGCTGTATTGAGGGAGTTCATGATGAGCGATTTGGCAGGATGATTTGGGGCAGGATAATGGGGATTGGGATGAAATGCAGTGCTTCTGGAATCATCCTGCCCCCCATTATCCTGCCATTTCAAGTTTGAGCCGACAGTGTCGTGAGGGTGATCTTGGACCTGTTGAAGTTGATCCACAGCATCCCTCGCAGCCGGGTGTGGCTGAGGAAGCGGAGAAGATGGGGCTGCATTTGCTTCAGTGGCAGCCGCGATGCAGTCACCCTGAGCGAGACATCGGGGGTGAGCATGAGGGCGGGCTGTTTGCCGATTGGACCGGCTTGGGAATGAATCTCAACCAGCGATTTGTCAGGATCGGTCGGGCACAAAAAGTAGCCGAGCGCCTCGCGATAAGCGGCGACTTCGAGATGTGTGCCCCAGTCATCCAACAGATGGATGAGCCGCTCCCTGGCTTGGCGCATCTCCGGGCATAGGATGGTGAATGAGTCTTCGAGCAGTGTGTATCGACGGCGGGCTTCTACATTCAGGGAGGTCGATACGAACTCATGCTCCACTGACGAAGGCCGGAAATTCAGCAGCGAGCCGTGATTCAAATCCGCGAGATACAGATAGTTCAGGGTCTGTGCCGTATTGGCGGGCACCAGTGTCTCATTGGCCTTGGTTTCCACCGGCACGGCGGAATCCACGAGAAGGTCCATGTAGTAGGGCTTCTGAAACGACTCATGGGTCAGGAGGATCTGAACCTCCCGAAGCGTCGGCAGCCCGTCAGCGGCACAGCGACGGGCCAACTCCGCCTGATAGATGTCCTCGTGCATCAAACGACCAAACTCGTTGTGAATCGCGTGAGCGTGCCCTGTGACGATAAAGTCGATCTCATAAAACCTCGATTTCGTAGGCTTGACGATCTTGGCTGCGATCTGGACGGGCATGACGGGAAGTTGGCAGGATGATTGGGGGGCAGGATAATGGGGATTGGGTCGAAATTGGCGCTTCTGAAATCATCCTGCCCCAAATGATCCTGCCATTTCAAGTTCAGTCAAAAGTGTCGCATCATCGAAAGCCAGCGCCGCAAAAGCCTGATCGAGATGCGCGGGCGTGCGACCACCGATGAGCACGGTTTCGATGCCCTGCTGGTGCAGCGCCCAGGCGAGCGCGAGATGGGCCTGCGAATAGCCGGTGCGATTGGCTATTGTTTCGAGCCTTGCGAGGCGCTGATAGGCCGCATCATGAAAATAGACCTGCTGATGGCCGGGGATGATCTCGAAACGTGAACCGGACTGAACGCCGTTTTGATGCTTGCCGGTGAGGAATCCGGCTCCGAGCGGACTGTAGGTGACGATGGCGATGGCGTTCGCAGCGCAGTAGTCGCGCAAAGCACCGGTCACATCGCTGACAGCGAGGTTGTGGTTGTTTTGGATGACCTGGAAGCGTGGTCCGAGGACGCGGAGTTGATCGAGCGTGACGTTGCTGGCTCCAAAACGCTTCACGGGCAGTTTTTCGAGCGCGGTATCGGCTTGAGTCGCGGTTTCATGCCATTGATGAAGATAGAGCAGGTCGATCTGCTCGACACCGAGGCGTTTCAGGCCCGGTGTGACGTCGATGCGGTCATACGGGGGCA
>DAORHS010000314.1:0-5825 GCA_035438165.1 Prosthecobacter sp. | reverse complement strand
GACGCCTTGTTTCGCGAGTTCATCGGCAAGCTGCCGCACCTGATGCTGCGCTTGCGCGACGGCGAGTCCGTAACCGGGCACGATCACGACACGACTGGCCATGCCGAGCAGCATCGCCGCCTCATCGGCCTGCACGGGCCGTACACTGCCGGTGGCCGCGGCGACATCGGCGGACGCGCCATTCACTTTGCCGAAGGCGCTGAACAACACGTTTGTCACGGGCCGGTTCATCGCCTTGCACATCGCCAGCGTGAGAATCGTGCCCGAAGAGCCGACCAGCGTGCCCGCGATGATCATGGCGACATTGCCGATGGCGAAACCATCCGCCGCGACAGCAAGACCGGTGAAGGAATTGAGCAGCGAAATGACCACCGGCATGTCCGCGCCGCCGATGGGCAGCACCATCAGCACGCCCAATGCGAGCGCCAGCACGAGGAACAGCACCATCAGCACCATGCTGTGCGATCCCGCCGCCATCGCGATGGCCAGCAGCACGCTCATGACAAACAGCACGCCGTTCAGCACCTGCTGCGCCGGATAGGTCACCGGCTTGTCGAAGTGTCCTTCGAGCTTGTAGAACGCAATGATACTGCCGGACAGCGACACTGCGCCGATCATCGCCGCGCTCAGCATCGACACGACAAACATCGTGCTCGCCGCCTGCGTCACATGCGCAAACTCAATCGCCGCCACCAGCGCCGCTGCACCGCCGCCCGCGCCGTTGAAGAGCGCGACCATCTGCGGCATCGAAGTCATTTTGACCCGATAAGCACCCGCCGCGCCGACGATCAGGCCGATCACGATGCCGGCAAAAATGAGGAACCATTTCCACATCGACACACTGCCGCCATGCGGTCCCTGCATCAGCGGCAGGACTGCCAGCAGCGCGAGCACCATGCCCAGCCCGGCGACGAGATTGCCCTGACGCGCGGTCTTCGGCGACGCGAGCAGTTTGATGCCGACAATGAACAGTGCGGAAGCGGCAAGGAAGATGAGTGCGGTGATCATGTTCATCGTGGGCTCACTTCTTGCGTTTGAACATCTGCAACATGCGGTCCGTGACCATGAAGCCGCCGAACACGTTCGCCGAGCCGAGCACCACGGCCACGAATCCAGCGACATGCTGAGTAAAACCCTCCGCGCTCGCGAGCACCAGCATGCCTCCGAGCAGGATGATGCCGTGGATCGCGTTCGTGCCGGACATCAGCGGCGTGTGCAGCATGGAGGGCACTTTGGAGATGAGTTCGAAGCCGAGGAAGATCGACAGCACAAAGATGAAGAACACGAGCATGTCGGCGGTCATGACTGATCAGGCGGTGGTGGCGAGTTTTTCGTTCACGATCCTGCCTGCGTGCGTCACGAGGCAGCTTTTCAGGATGTCGTCGTCGAGGTTCAGCTTGAGCGACTTCGTTTCCTTGTCCCAAAACTCCGCGAGCAGCGCGGTGACGTTCGAGGAAAACATCTGGCTCGCATGAACCGGCACAGTCCCTGGCAGACTGGCGATGCCGACGATCTTCACGCCTTTGCGGTCAGTGATTTGATCCGCGACGACGCCTTCGACATTGCCGCCGCTCTCAACGGCGAGATCCACCACCACGCTGCCGGGCTTCATCGCATCGAGCATCTCACTCGTGAGCAAAATGGGCGCGCGCCTGCCAAACACCTGCGCCGCCGTGATCACGATGTCCGACTCAGCGCACACACGCGTCATGCCTTCGCGCTGGAGTTTGAGCTGCTCGTCGGTCAGCGCCCTGGCATAGCCGCCCTCGGTCTGGCCTGTCTCGCCCACATCGATCTTCACAAACTTCGCACCGAGCGATTTCACCTGCTCTTCGACGACCGGACGCGTGTCGAAGGCCTCCACCTTCGCGCCGAGACGTTTCGCCGTCGCGATGGCCTGCAATCCCGCCACGCCCGCTCCGATGATGAACACCTTCACCGGTTTGATCGTGCCCGCCGGCGTCATCATCATCGGAAAAATCTTCCCCGACTGCCCCGCCGCCACGATCACCGCCGCATATCCGGCGAGACTGGCCTGCGACGACAGCACGTCCATCTTCTGTGCCCGCGTGCTGCGCGGCACCATCTCCAGGCTGATCGCGCTCACGCCGCGCTGTGCCAGCGACTTGATGAGGTCGGGTGATTGAAACGGATCGAGCAGCGCGATGCACACGGCGCCTTCTCGCATCAGCTCGACATCTCTCAGCGAAGGTTTGCGCACCTGCACGATGATGTCCGCGCCTTGAATCATCGCCGCACGATCCGTGCGCAACACCGCGCCCGCCTTTTCATAGTCGGCGTCGCTGTGACCGCAGGACAGGCCCAAACCAGCCTCAATATCGAGCTTCGCGCCCAGCGCCGTCAGCTTGCCCACCAGCTCGGGAACCATCGCAACACGCGTTTCTCCCGCGTGGGTCTCTTTGGGAAAGGCGACGGTCATCTGCATGCGACGAGATGAACGTTAGCGAGGACCGCCATCTCGCCAGTACCATTTCGGGAGATTTGGCCGGGCAGGGTTGTATTGAAGGCATGCAACGCCTTGTCCTGATCTCGCTGGCGCTTCTCAATGCCTCCGGGTTTGCCGAAATCCCCCGCCCCGATGATGCGCCGAAACCGCTCGCGCCCGCTGAAAGCGCCAAGCTCTTCCAACTACCCGCAGGCTACCAGATCCGCCTGCTCGCCAGCGAACCGCTCATCAACGAGCCATCGGGCATCTGTTGGGATGACAAAGGCCGCTGCTTCGTCTGCGAACTGCACGGCTACAATGTCGAAGGCCAGCATGACATCGACGAACTGAACAAATCCGGCCAGCTCGACCTCGAAGTGCGCCGCATCCAGGCCAGCGAGGAGGCCAAAAAGAAAGCCGAGGCCGAAACCTACGGCACTGTGAAGCTCCTCCGCGACACCGATGGCGACGGCGTCATGGACAAAACCATCGTGTGGGCAGATCGACTGCCGCCGTGCTACGGCATCGCTGCGGCGAATGGCGGCCTCATCGTCGCCTGCGCACCGCACATCGTCTTCCTTAAAGACAACGACGGCGACGACCAGGCCGACGTGAATGAGAGGCTTTTCACCGGTTTTGGCACGGGGAATCTGGAGCGCGGCATCAATGCACCCACCTGGGGACCGGATGGCTGGCTGTATTTCGGCCGTGGCTGGGCCGGAGGCGAGATCACCGGGCCGCATTTGGCAAAGCCCGTCACCCTGCCCGCCACAGACTTCCGCATCCGCGCCGATGGCAGCGCCATCGAACCCGTCAGCGGCAGCACCAAGACAATGGGCATGGCCTTCACCGACAGCGGCGAGCGCTTCACCTGCACCACCACGCATCCCGGCCTCTACGTCACACCCATCCCATGGCGCTACCTCACGCGGAACCCCGATGCCGCTGCGCCCGTGCTCGACTCGCCCGCCAGCGATGACACCCGCGTCTATCCCATCTCCAAACCGCATCCGTGGCGCACCAAACGCGAGCAACATGCCGAGTACTTCGCCTTCTACCGCAAGATCAGCCTCAGCGATGCCGCCGCGTCCGGCTACTTCACCAGCGCCTGCGGACCGCTCGTCTGGCGCAGCCAGTATTTCGTCTGCGAACCCGCGCAAAACCTCATCCACCGCGCCGACATCGTGCGCGACGGCACCCGCCTGCGACTCCAGCGCGTGAAAGGCGAGGAGCAACGCGAGTTCCTCGCCTCACGCGACGCGTGGTTCCATCCCATGAGCCTCGCGCACACACCCGAGGGCCACATGGCCATCGTCGATTTCTACCGCGAAATCATCGAGGACTACTCCGCCATCCCGCGTCACCTCCAGCAGCAATACGGAGTCATCAACGGCCATGATCGCGGACGTGTGTGGATTCTCGAAGCGAAGGACAAATGGCAAAAGTCACCACTGAGCGCCGCTGATGCGAAAGTGCTTCAACTCCGTCAAGACGACGACACCACAGGACTTCGACCTGACTTCGGCATCCCTCCTCAACTTGCCCTCCAACTCGCTTTGAGTCTCGGGCAGCGCAAAGACGATCTTGCCACTCTCGCGCGAATCTATGGCCACCTGCGCTGGATGGACGCCGCCATCGCCTGCTCGGCTCACAAGCTCGAAAAAGACCTGCTGCTCACCCTCGCCTCCGATGTGGGAAAGAGCGAACCTGTCATGGCCAACCTCGCCGGCATCATTGCTGCTCGCGGAGACGCGAAAGAGATCACCGAATGCCTTGCGGTGGTCAAACTCGGCAAAGCGCGCGACATTCTCCAGCTCGGCCTCGAAGAAACCAAACCGCTCGCGAACGTGGTCGAGGTTCCTCCGCCCGCAACGCCCACCGCCGAGCAAAACGCCGCATGGAAAAAGCGTGTGCCCGCCATCCTCGCCGCATTGAAACAGAAACCGGACCTCGAAGAAGGCAAAACGCTCTTCACCGCCATCTGCGGTGCCTGCCACAAGTCCCACGGCATCGGCTTCACCGTCGGCCCAGATCTCGACGCCGAGTTCCAACGCGCCCCCGAAGTCATCCTTCGCGACATCCTCTTCCCCAGCGAGGCCGCAAGGCCGGGTTACGAAACGGTGAAGGCCAAAACCCATCGCGGCGAGACCCTGCTCGGCATCACCGTCTCCGACTCACCCACTAGCATCACCCTGCGCCTGCCCGGCGGCCAGGAACGCGCCGTGCTCCGCAAACGCTCCGACATCCGCACCCTTCGCAACATCTCCCTCATGCCTCCCGGCCTCGGCGACGCGCTCAAGCCGGAGCAGATCGCCAACATCATCGCATTTCTGCGGTCTCGACCCAAATGACCCGCCTCGATTTTTTACTCGACTGACAGTCGGGCCATCGTGTTACATGCGTCATGCCAGACAAAGAGACGCCGCCTGTCCGTGAATCCGGCTTGAAAACCTACCTGCACCTCGCGGCCTATAGGCTTCCAGCTCTTGCTTTCGTCATTTTTTCCACGGTGGTGGTGCTGCCGCGTGTTGTGGCGGTTTGGAAGCATGCGGGCATCCAGGTGAAGGATGCGGAATGGTGGATCCTGGGCTTGTGTGAGATTTTCACATTCAACTTCAACTACTTCCTTGGTGGCGCTGTGATTGTGTTCATCGTGCTGGAAAAAGGGTGGGCCAGGTGGCCGTCCATTCGCAGCCGCGTTGTGCGGACGTTCACCTGGATTTTGACGATGTTGGTGCTGGCTGGCATCACCTGGACCAGCGTAACGGCGTTGCTTGTTGTGCCGATGGTGCTCAATCAGCACAAAAAGGCCGAGGCTAAAGCAGGGGCAGCTCCATAAAGTGGTCCGCACCTGCGAAGCCGCGAAGCGAATCCCCTGTGCGGCGCTTTGTTTCATCCCAAGCTCCGTCAAAAATAAAGCCGCTGATCAAGCGCCCTGCGATGCCCACGCACTTTTGGGACACTTCTCGGCCTGCGACGAACCGCACAGAGGACTGTGCGGACCACTCTATTTCCCCATCAGTTTCTTTACCGTCGGTTCGATGGCCTCGGCCCAGATGCGGTAGCCTTTTTCGTTCGGGTGGAGAAAGTCGGGCATGATGTCCTTCGTGATCAGGCCGTCAGGCGTGAGGAACTTGGCTCCGATGTCGAGGAAGGTGACGTTATGCGTGCCGTCGAGCTTCGAGATGTTCTGGTTGATCTCGGCGATCTTGTCGCGTGCCGGATTTGGCTTCTCGCCGCGCGGGAACACGCCGAGCAGCAGGATTTTCGACTGCGGCAGGCGCTTTTCGAGTTCCAACACGATGGCGGTGATGCCGAGTGCGATGTCGGCCGCCGAGCAGGTGCCGCTGCAGGTCAACGCCGACGAGGACGCCGGCGA
>DAORHS010000313.1:0-5829 GCA_035438165.1 Prosthecobacter sp. | reverse complement strand
AGGCCACCAGCCGCCACTTTCGCGACGAGGAGGCCATCCTCACGGCCATCGACTATCGAGCTGATTGCGGTCGTGATGATCGCTGCCGAAACCGCCTTCGATGAAGTGCTCGTAGATGCCATGGCGCGAGAGTTTGATCACGGCACCACGGCGCACATTGCCGGTGAGGAGGCCGAGATGGGCCGCGCTTTCGGCACGCAGGGCATCGAGCAGCGGCACGACGCCAGGCAGCGTGAAACCGCTGAAGTCCTCCGCCTGCAAGCGACGCTGCAGATGGGCGAGGTAGCGGTCGAGAAACTCGGTGACCTCCTCCGGCGTGTGCGCACGGTTCATGTGGCCGAACACGTCCATCGCGATCGCGGGATCCGTGGCGCCGGCAAGCTGCAGCGGAGGCAGGTCGTCACGCCGGATGCCGAAGTGTTCCTCCGCGGCGTCGAGAATCGCCGCGCCACCTGCGCCATTGCTGTCGATCAAGGTGCCGTCGATGTCGAAGAGCAGCAGTTTTGCCATCTCAATGCGGCTTGGCGGCTGCAGCGGGCTTGTGGGCTCCGCCGGTGTTGGAAGGTGCGTATTTCGCGACGAGGAAGGCTCCTGACGCGGCCATGAGGCAGCCGACGAGGAAGGGAACTGGCAGCGATTTGAATCCACCCTCCGGCGGATGCAGCAGCATGGCGGTGATGGTGTTGATGATCGGCGCACCGGCAAAGACGATGGGCATCACGGCGGCTGCGGCGGCGGTGCCTTTAAGCGGAGCCGCCGCGCCGAGCGCGAGCACGAGTGTGAAGGCGCCCAGCGCACCCGCGACGCCGGCGATGAAGCTCCAGGTGATGCCGCTGCCGGTGAAACTCCAGTTGGACCCGCGCAGCTTGATCATCACGGCTGCCACGATCCCGATCACCGCATAGGCCACGCACACCAGCAGGAAGGCCTTCAGGCTGGCATGGGGCGCCTCGGGTCCCATCGGCATCAGGCCGCGGCCTTTGTGCAGAATGACGCCATACACGCCCCAGGAGAGCACAGTCAGCAGGGCAAAGATGATCCAGGTTTCCATTTTTTTGCTTTTGGGTTGGGAGTTCACAGTGGTGGGGGAAGTGGAGACGATGAGATGCCGTGGGAGAACGCCTGCGACAACGGCTTTGTTTACTTTTTGTCGTTCTGCACCCGCTTTCTGCTCTGTAGAAAAGCAGCCAGCGCATCAAGCCGCCTGCGGGTTTCTTTGCGAAGCTGCCAGAGCATGATGGGATGAAGAAGCAGGCAACGGGGGCTGGCGGTGAACTGGAGCTTGTAGGTGGCAAGCGAGCCATCTGCGTTGTCCTGATGACGGATCGAGGCGGCAAAATGAGTAAAGAACGGCGGATGATTGATCATCTCGACTGCGGCGAGTTCACCCGGCTTGAACGTAACGTAGCGTGTTTCGATTCCGATGAGCCCGAACCATGGTCTGCCAACGCATAGCGACGTGGCTCCAAGGCCGGCCACCGGGTGGCCACGTGTGAGCCGTGCCTCGCACAGGAGGGTGTCCCATTCCAGCCTGCGCGAGAAATCATGCAGCAACGCAAAAACATCCGCCGATGAAACGGGCATCTGTTGTTGAACGGTGGCTGAAGGCATGCCGGAGCTCAGATCACTTTTTCTCCGGCCGCTTCAGCAGCTCATGCGGCGCGGCTTCGATCTTGTCGCGGAAGCGCTGGGGGATCTCGACGGCCTTCATTTTGCCTGTGGCGGGATCTCTGCGCACGCAGGCGGCGGTGATGCGGCCTTCGGCGGCGAGCACGCCGTCGCTTTTCCAAAAGCGGATGATGTGGCGGAGGACCTTGTGGCGCACTTCCTCGACGAGCAATTCGCATTCAAACTCCTCCTCGAAGTGCAGCGGAGCCATGTAGTCGCATGACGCATGGACGCGGGGCCAGCCGACGCGTTCCTCGCCGTGTTCCGGCGGATCGACGATGGAGAAGCCGAGGCTGCGGAAGAAGGCGTGCTCCACGCGCTCCATGTAGCGGAAGAAGTTCGCGAAGTGGACGATGCCGGCCATGTCGGTGTCGGAGAAGTGGACGCGGTCGGTGCAGATGAAGCGGTGGGCCATGGTGGGGGAGGCGGTCAGGTGGTTTGGATGCCCTGGGGCGGGGCGGAGCGGGAAATGACGAATTCAGAATGACGAATGACGAAGGAATGACCAATGACAAAAATCCGAATGTCAGGCGGGACAATCGCAGCCCTCAAGATTGAGGCATTCGGGCTTGGGCATTCATTCGTCATTTTTCAATGGGTCGCCACCAGCAGCGCGTCACCTTGCATCGCGCGCATCTTTTGTGCGGCTTCGACCACCGCCCGCGCGGCGGTTTCGGCCTCGGTCTTGGTGTTGAAGCGGCTGAAGGAGACGCGCAGCGTGCAGGCGGCGTCGCGGGCGCTGATGCTCATCGCTTCGAGGACATGGGAGGGGTGCAGCGCGCCGGTGTGGCAGGCGGAGCCGGCGGAGCAGGCGATGCCCGCCTGGTCGAGCAGGATGAGCATGCCGGCGGCGTCGGTTTCGGGAAGGCAAAACGAGCTGGTGGTGTGCAGGCGGTGCGTGGGGCAGCCATGCACGTGCATCTCCGGCAGCGCCGCATGGACGAGATGCTCAAAGCGGTCGCGCAGGGCATGGAGGCGGGCCTTGGTGCCGTCATCGAGATGCTGACGGGCCAGTTCGGCGGCTTTGCCGAGGGCGACAATGCCGGGCACATTCTCCGTGCCGCTGCGCCGCTCATGTTCCTGACCTCCTCCGACCAGCAGTGGGGCGAAGCGTGCGTGCTGGCTGATGTAGAGCGCGCCGACGCCCTTTGGCGCGTGCATTTTGTGCCCGCTCAGGCTGAGGAAATCGACCGGTGTCGTCTGGACATCGACGTGCAGTTTTCCCACCGCCTGCACGGCGTCCGTATGCACCAGCGCACCGGCGGCATGCGCGATCGCCACGATTTCATGCATGGGGGCGATGACGCCGGTTTCATTGTTCGCCCACATGATGGACACGAGCGCGGTAACTCTGGGACGCACGAGCGCTCGCAGTGCCTCGAGATCGACGCGACCGTCGTGATGCACAGGCACACGGGTGACTTTGCCACCTTGGGCTTTCCAGCACCGGGCGGATTCGATCACCGCCGCGTGTTCCGTGCCGGTGATGATGAGCTCCGGCTTCTCCGGCCACAAGGCGCGGACGGAGGCATGCACGGCGTTGATGGATTCAGTGCCGCCGCTGGTGAAGACGATCTCGTCCGTCCGGGCGCCGAGCAATGCCGCCATCTGGGCACGTGCCTGCTCGATGGCCCGGCTCGCTCTGCGGCCCCCGGCATAGCCGGCGGCGGGATTCGCAAAGTGCTCGCGCAGAAACGGCAGCATCGCCTCCAGTACGGCTGGATCGACGGGCGTGGTCGCGTTGGCGTCGAGATAGATCACGGCGTGGATGTTCGGACTGTGAATCCTGCTGTCAATGGCCCTTCCCGCACTCGACAAGCCGCGCACTCCCGCTAACCTCCACGCCCCTATGCTCGACATCCGCCTCATTCGTGACAATGCAGAACAGGTCAAACAACGCCTCGCCGGTCGCAGCGGCGACTTTGCGTCCCTGGTGGATGAGGTGCTGGCCATCGACACGCAGCGTCGGGCGGCGGAGACGGAACGGCAGAAGCTCCAGAGCGACCGCAACCGCATCAGCAAGGAGATCGGCATCGCGAAAAAGAACGGCCAGGACACCGGCGCCATCGAGGCGGAAGTGCGCGGCATCGGCACCCGCATCGACGAAATCGGGCGTGAGGCCGATGTGGCGGATGCGCGTCAGCGCGATCTGCTCTTGAGCATTCCCAATCTGCCCCATGAGGCCTGCCCGGTGGGTGAAAGCGCGGAGCAGAATCCCGAAGTGCGCGTGTGGGGCACGAAGCCGGTGCATGACTTTGAACCGAAGGATCACACGGTTCTTGGTGCGGCTCTTGGCATGCTCGATTTCGAAGCCGGAGCGAAAATCTCTGGCAGTGCGTTCGTGGTTTATCGCGGTGCTGGTGCCCGCTTGGAGAGAGCCCTGATCAGTTTCCTGCTCGATCTGCACACCACGCAGCATGGCTATGAAGAGATCAGCCCGCCGCTGCTCGTGAAGTCAGAGTGCCTCGTCGGCACCGGCCAGCTTCCGAAGTTTGGCGATCAGGTGTATCACAGCGCCGCGGACGATCTGTATCTCATTCCCACCGCCGAAGTGCCGGTGACGAATTTGCATCGTGATGAAATCCTGCCGTTGGAAAAACTGCCGGTCAATTACGCGGCCTACACGCCCTGCTTCCGCCGTGAGGCGGGCAGTGCGGGCCTCGGCACGCGCGGGCTCATCCGCATGCATCAGTTCGACAAGGTCGAGCTGGTGAAGATCACCACGCCGGAGACGAGCATGGCCGAGCTGGAGAGCCTGACGGCGAATGCGGAAAAAGTGCTGCAACTTCTCGGCCTGCATTATCGCGTGATCGAACTCTGCACGGGCGACATCGGCTTTGGATCGGCCAAAACGTATGACATCGAGGTCTGGGCACCGGGGCAGGGGACGTATCTCGAAGTGTCGAGCTGCTCGAACTTCGGCGACTATCAGGCCCGCCGCATGAACCTGCGCTACAAGGATGAGAACGGCAAAAACCGCATCCCGCATACGCTGAACGGCTCCGGCACGGCCCTGGCGCGTTTGTTTGTGGCGTTGGTCGAAACGTATCAGCAGGCGGATGGAACGATTCTGATTCCTGAGGCGCTGCGTGGCCACTTTGGCTCCGAGAAGATCGGCTGACCGTCATGAAAAGAGCCTGCATCATTCTTTTCACGCTCGCGGCCAACGTGGTGAAGGCGCAGGCTCCTGGCGTGCCGGTTTATATTGAAGGCCGTGGTTCGCGTCCGAACGCGACTTTGTTGGAGCAGGCGAAGAAGTTGCAGGGCGAATCCGCGCTGCTCCCGATGACGAAAGCAGGTGAGCAGTCGAAACGGACGCATTGCGACCTTGTTTTGCCACCGGCGGACACGCAGCCTCTCGCACCGCGTGATCGCTGGCAGCGGGCGAGGATGTCTCACATCCGCGTGGGCGCTTATTTCCTCTGCTCGAAGTGTGATCGCTGGCATCTCGATCTGGCGGGCGGTTATGCGATCACCGCCGATGGTGCCGTGGCGACCTGCGCGCATGTCATCACGCCTCCGGCGAATTTTAAAGAAGGCTGGCTTGTGGCGGCGACGGAGGGCGACGTGCTGCTGCCTGTCGTCGAAGTGCTTGCCTGCAACAACGGCACCGACTGCGCCATCATCCGTGTGAAGTCAGACAAGCCGCTCACGCCGCTGCCACTGGGTTTTGATGTGTCTCCGGGCGATCCGGTGTGGTGTTTTAGCGATCCGAGCGGGAAGCGCGGTTATTTCAGCGAGGGCATCGTGAGCCGTTTTGTGAAGCGGCCCTTCATGCGGAAAAAAGAGGCGGAAAAACTGCCTGAAGGTACGGAAACGCCGGCTCCCGTATGGTTGGAGACCACGACGGACTGGGCGCCGGGATCGAGTGGTTCGGCGGTGATCGATCAGTTTGGCAACTGCGTCGGGCACGTTTCTGAAATCCAGTCCGTGCTCGAAGATCCGCTGCCGCTGCGCAAAAAAGGCGTGAACAGCACCGCCAGCCAGCAACGCGGCACGCTGATCATTTTTCATCAGGCCATCGCGGCCGGGGAGATCAAGGCGCTGGTGAGAAAACCTTGAGCTGTCCACGCAACTTTCGCGTGTTGCGGACATTCACTCGGCCATGAGACTCTTACCCATCGCCATCGCTCTTGGTTTTGTCGCTTCCGCCTTTGCCCA
>DAORHS010000312.1:0-5838 GCA_035438165.1 Prosthecobacter sp. | reverse complement strand
ATGGTGTCGCTGATGAAGCGCATGGCTGGGTGGAGGTCTTCGAGATTCAAACGCGTGTCGATGCCGACATTCCGCCCGAGCAGGCCGTGCTGCTGTGCACCTGGCGCGAGGTGCTGGGCGCATTTCGTGACTTTCATCTCCAGCCCGGTGATGATGTGCTCATCTTCGGCGCGGGACCGGTCGGTTTGAGCTTTGTGAAGCTCGGACGTTTGTTCGGACTCGGCTGGATCGGCATCGTGGACCGTCACGCCGACAAACAGGACAGGGCGCTTGCCTTCGGAGCCAACGCGGCCTTCGCGCCCGGCGATGTGGAGATCGGCGAACTCGCCAGCATTCGCGGCAGAAAGCTTGATGCCGTCATTGATGCCGTGGGGCATCCCGACATCGTGCAAAAAGGACTGCCGCTGCTGCGCCGTGGTGGATCGCACTGCATCTACGGCGTGCTGACCCACGGTGTCCTGCACATCGACAAATCGAAGGCGGACTTCAACTTCAACCTCTTCGTCCACCAGTGGCCCACCCGTCGCTACGAGAAGGAGTCGCAGACCGCGCTCTGCCAGTGGATTCGCGAAGGCAAACTCACCTCCGCTGACTTCATCACCCACCGTTTCCCGCTGGAGCGCATCGACGAAGCGTTCAAGGCGGTGGGAGAGCGGAAGGTGATCAAGGCGCTGCTGGAGTATGAGTAGCTGACAAATCGAGAACGACGGCAAGCCTGCACGCTGCTCTCTTCATGTTTCCTCCTTGAGCACTATCGAAAGATCTCGCCATTGTGCTCCCAAATCTGCGGCAGTAAATCTGGAGACGTGCCATTCGAGATCGACTGTTTCAACGCTGCAAAGATTCCCTCAGGGGTGAAGTTTGATATGTCTGGGTAGAAGGCAAGTTTCGACCTTTTTCGACCCCTTGTTGTCGCTCCGCAGGTCTGCACCAGTGCCGTTTGATCATCCCATAGGTGGAGAGATAGGATGGAACCATCGTGCTCATGACAATGAATCGTGAGGCATTCAAATGACTCGCCGCCATCCTTGTCTTCGCGGACTTCACATTCGAATTCGGCCATTTGATACTTGAATCCCTTCCGCCAACGCCCCAGAGCAATCGTTACGTCCTGCAAAAATTCGCTTCGGCAAAGCGGAAGAATGACCGTGTTCTTGGACATATTTTTCAGGGGAACATGGAATGGCAAAAAAATCTGTCGAGTGCGTAGAGAATGGCTGTGGGTATGATCTGGCACATGGCTTTCCTTTGATGGTTAGGGCGGTTGGATCATAAACAGTTCACACAAAAATGCATTCTGGGTGAAGTGCGGCTGGACTGCCAGTTCTGACTCTCAAGTCCTACTTGTTTGCGTGGGATGGTTTGGCGAACCGCGTGGTGACACCTTCAAGCTGCGTCGCCACCTTCTCGCCGCCTTTCTTCCCCATCACACACATCGCCGTCGCGAGCGCGTCGCTGGTGGTGGCGTCGGGGGCGATGACGGAGCAGGCGATGCGGGTGGTAAGGCCGAGGCCGGTTCTGGGTGAGACGATGTGGGAGTAACGCACGCCTTCGATCTCAACGAATTGATACAGGTCGCCGGAGGTGGAGACGGCGCCGTTTTTGAGGCGGACGATTTCCATGATCTCTTCGGCGTCGGGCGTGGGTTTGGTGAAGGTGCGGAGCTTGATCTCCCAGGCATCGGTGCCGGGCGGGGGATCACCGATGGCGATGTCGCCGCCGGCGATGACGAGGGCGCGGGTGAGGCCGTGGTCGCGCAGGACGCGCAGGGCGGCATCGGCGGCGTAACCTTTGGCGATGCCGCCGAGGTCGAGGAGCATGCCGGACTTGAGCAACGTGATGGTGTGCGCTTTGGCATCGAGCTGGACGGCACGCCAGTCGGTAGCGGCGAGAGCCTTGGCGAGACGGTCGGCGGGTGGGAGCTTCTTCACGCGTTTGGTGTGACGCCAGAGGCGGGTGAGGTTGCCACAGGTGGGATCGAAGGCGCCGTTGGTGAGCCGGGACAGCTCAAGGGCACGGGAGAGGAGGGCGATGAGATCGTCGCTGGCGTGAAAGGGCACGTTGGGGCCGGTGTTGACGCGCTTCATCAGCTCGCTGTTGGGCTCGTAGTCGGAGAACACGGCGTTGACGGCGGCGATGCGTTTGAAGGCGGCATCGGCGGCGGCTTCAGCCTTCTCTTTTGATTCCGAGTGCAGGGAGATGCGGAACGTCGTGGCCATCAGCGGCGCGGAGAAGTCGAAACGCTCCCATGCCTGCGCGGGAAGAATGCAGGCCGGAAGAAAGACGAGGATGAGAAGCCGAAACATGAGGACGACGAAAATGACGAACTGCTGCCGACAGTGGCAGGGAATCGGGAATTAACCCGCATTTTTCACACCTGGGGGCGCTTGAGCGGGTGAGGAGGGGCTGATAGTGTAGTCCGTCATACAGATTGCACTTTATTCATCTTGAACCTGTGGCCTTTCCTAAGGCGCATGCTTTCATCGTCGCTCATGACCTAACATTCGTCTCTGTTCCCGTGCCCTGGCTCACGGATCGCCATGATAATCCCTGGGTCCTGCCCTTGAGGTGGATCAAAGGACGGCGCTTGATCGTGACCATCTCCGGACCTCACGCGGGAAAAGCCCGGGACCATGGCTATCATGGGCGGGCCACGCTGCATCTCCCCCCTCAACCGCAAGACATGTGAGGTGCATTGTCAATACATCACAGAACGATGAGGGTTATGACTGATTGACCGCCAATATTGCCGACGTTTTGTCCAGCCATTCCCATGACCTCCCGCCGCCACTTTCTTTCCGCCACCACGGCCGCCTTTGCCGCCTCGTCGTTTCACATCTTTGGGGCTGATCCGAACAAGAAATACCGCACGGCGCTGATCGGCTCCGGCTGGTGGGGGATGAACATCCTGCGCGAGGCCATCGCCTCCGGGCGTATCAAGGTCTGCGCGTTGTGCGATGTGTCGGAGGACATCGCCTCGAATGCGGGCGATGACGTGAACGGCATCAACGGCGACGATCCGAAGCTCTACAAGGACTACCGCGAGCTATTGGAGAAGGAGAGACCCGAGATCGTCATCATCGCCACGCCGGACCACTGGCATGCGCTGCAAACCATCGCCACCTGCAAGGCGGGGGCGCATGTGCTGGTGGAAAAGCCGACGGGACACACGATCAACGAGAGCAAGGCCATGGTGAAGGCCGCGCGTGAGGCCGGAGTCGTGGTGCAGGTCGGTTTGCACCGCCGCATCGGCCCGCATCATGTGGAAGCGATGAATTTTCTCAAGTCCGGTGCCGTGGGCAAGGTCGGCATGGTGCGTGCCTTTGCCATCAGCAAGGGCGGAGCCGAAGTGCCGAAGCCGAACAGCAAGGTGCCCGAGGGCATGGACTGGGAGATGTGGTGCGGCCCCGCGCCGATGCGCCCCTTCAACACCAAGCTGCATCCCGGCGGCTGGCGGCATTTCCTCGATTACGCGAACGGCACCATGGGCGACTGGGGCGTGCATTGGCTTGACCAGGTGCTGCTGTGGAGCGGCGAGAAAGGCCCGAAAAAAGTCTTCTGCACCGGCGGCCGCAATATCGCCGGACCTGCCGTGCTCAATGACACCGAGCAGACCACTGACGCGCCGGATCATCAGCAGGCCACGTTCGAGTTCGAGCAGTTCACCGCCACCTGGGAGCACCGCAAGTTCGCCGACAACAACAACGAAAAGCACAAGATCGGCTGCTACTTCTACGGCGAGAAAGGCGTGCTGCACATCGGCTGGCGCGACGGCTGGACCTTCTATCCTGTGAACACGAAGGACGGCGAAAAGCACGGCAACCACCAGCTTCAAGAACCCGACGGTCACAACATCGCTCTCCTCTGGGCCGATTTCATCGATGCCATCGAGAAAAAGCGCAAGCCCGTGGCCGACATCGAAAGCGCGCATCGTTCCTCCTGCCTTCCCATGCTCGGCATGCTCAGCTACAAGGCTGGCAGAAGCATCCAGTGGGATGCGGAGAAGGAAGAGATCGTTGGGGATGCTGAGGCGAGCAAGTTGCTGAGCCGCGCGTATCGCGGCGAGTGGAAGTATCCGGTGTAGGCGAAGCCCATCCTACTCGTACTCCTACTCCTACTCGTCCTCGATTCTTCCGCTACGCCACACCCAGCGATTCCAAGCCCACGCTGAACCTGCCTTCAGAAAACTCGATCCTCTTGGCTTCGATTCACACGCCATGATCGAGGACGAGTTCGAGTAGGAGTACGAGGACGATCCCTTGACCCGCGAATATCTCCCCTCTACCTCCCCCCATGGCCCGCAATTACACGCTGCACAGCACGCACGACTCCGCCCCCCGCATCGACTACAAGGCGGAGCTCAACGAGCAGCAGTATGCCGCCGTCACCAGTCCGCCGGGGCAGGCGCTGGTCATTGCGGGCGCGGGATCGGGGAAGACGCGGACGCTCACTTACCGTGTCGCGTGGTTGCTGGACAATGGCATCCCGCCGGAGTCGATCCTGCTGCTCACCTTCACCAACAAAGCCGCGCGGGAGATGCTGGAGCGCGTGCAGGCGCTCGTCACCACCGACACCACGCGTCTTTGGGGCGGCACCTTCCATTCCATCGGCAATCGCCTCCTGCGCTACAACGCCGAGCGCCTCGGCTACCGCAAAGGTTTCTCCATCATGGACCGCGAGGATCAGAAAGACCTCATGGAGACCGTCATCGGTGCCAGCGGCATCGACGTCACCAGCTACAAGTTCCCCAAGGCCGAAGTCCTCGGCGACATCTACTCGCTCGCCGACAACACGCTCACCAAGCTCCCGGAGATCATCACCTCGCGTTATCCTTACTTTGAGCAAGTCGCCGAGGGCATCCTGAAGCTGCGCAAGCTCTACCAGGACAAGAAACGCGAGACCAACTGCATGGACTTCGACGATTTGCTGTCGCTCACCGTGCAGCTTCTGGAGGAAAACGAAGACCTGCTGGAGCGCTACCGTCGCCAGTTCGAGTTCATCCTCGTCGATGAGTATCAGGACACCAACAGCCTCCAGTGCCGCTTCATCGAGCTGCTCACCGGCCCGCAGGGCAATCTCATGGTCGTGGGCGATGACGCGCAGTCCATCTACTCCTGGCGCGGCGCTGATGTCTCAAACATCCTCAACTTCGAGGAGCACTGGCCCAAAGCCCGCACGCACAAGATCGAGATCAACTACCGCAGCGTCCCCGAGGTGCTGAACCTCGCCAACGCCGCCATCGCCATGAATCGCGGCCAGGTGCCGAAGACCCTGCGCCCCGCCCGCGAGTCCAGCGGCACGCTGCCCGCGCTCGTCGCGCTCGATTCCTCCTCCGCGCAGGCCGCTTTCATCGCCCAGCGCATCCTGGAGCTGCAGGACGAGCAGGGCCTCGACCTCAACGACATCGCCATCCTCTACCGCGCCCACTTCCACAGCATGGAGGTGCAGATGGAACTCACCCAGCGCGGCATTCCATTTCAAATCACCAGCGGTTTGCGCTTCTTCGAGCAGGCGCACGTCAAAGACGTCGCCGCCTTCATGAAGTTCGCCGTCAATCGCCAGGACGAGGTTAGCTTCATGCGCATGGTCCGCCTCATCCCCGGCATCGGCAACGCCAGCGCTGTCAAACTCTGGACCGACTGGCTCAAAACCGACGCCGCCAAGTCCGAAGCCATGCCCGCCAGCTTCTCGGAGATCCTGCTGCCGCTCAAAGTGCCGAAGAAGGCCAAGGAAACCTGGGATCAAGTCGCCTACGTGCTCGATGAAATGATTGGTGCCGAAGGCCGGCCCGCCGCCCCTGCCCTGAAGACCTGGCACTGGCCCAAGCCGGCGCTGAGT
>DAORHS010000311.1:0-5844 GCA_035438165.1 Prosthecobacter sp. | reverse complement strand
GGGTTCTGAATCGGGGAACTTCTCCAGCCCGGGTTCGAAACGCAGAATGCCACAGGGGGGATCGACGAGGGCGAACTGGGTGCTGCGAATGTGATCCCACGCCAGGGTCTCGACATTCTCCTTCCGGGCGAGCCCGCTGAATCCTGTGTGGGTGATGTTGGTGACGTGAATCTTCGGCTGCATCTCCAAATCCCGCCACCAGCGCCAGGAGGGCACGGCGCCGATGCGCAGCACATGGGCCGGGCGCGCGGATTGGAGCGCCTGGTCGCCGCCGGGAATCAGCAGCGGTTCCAACGTGCGGAAGGCATGCAGATTGGCGGTGGCTTCGGCGACGATCGGTGCGCCGAGTTTGGCCAGGAACGCGGCCGCCTCCGCCGCATCCTTGGGATGCATGCCTGCGGCGAGCACGAGATCAGCCTGCAGGGAGCGGGGTGGCTCCGATTCCGGGCTGTGAGCCGGGTGTGCGGCGGAAAAGTCGATGCCGCCCACATTCGTCTCCAAAGGCTCATCCAGGCAGACGTTGAGGTGCATCGGCCCGTCGGAACTGTGGCCCTCGTGGTATTCGTCCGTTGCGTCCCAGTCTCCGACCATGGTCGCATAGACTCCGAACAAGCCCGCCTGCTCGATGGACTGCGGCGCCCCGCTGCCGCGGTGGCTTTTCGGCCGGTCTGCCGTCAGCAGCACCAGCGGAAGCCCCTGATAATGGGCTTCGATCGTTGCCGGTAGCAGTTCCGCGGCGGCGGTGCCGGAAGTCGTGACCACGGCCACGGGCCTGCGGTCCGCCATGATGCGTCCGAGCGCGAAAAAGGCCGCGCTGCGCTCTTCGAAGAAGTTCCAGATTTTGACGCCCTGGCTCGCGAGCAGTGCGGACACCAGCGGTGCGTTGCGCGCACCGGCGGCCACGCAGACTTCACGCACGCCGAGGTGGGCAAGCGTTTGAAGCGTCTGCTGAATGAGTTGAGCCTGCGTCATGAATGAAGGGCGAGAAGACGCAGCACGGCCTCACGTTTCAGCCGCAGTTCGCGCCACTCGTGGTCGAACGCGCTGCCGCCCACGATGCCGCAGCCGGAGGGCAGGCTGATCTTGTCGCCCTCCCAGCAGATGCCGCGTATGGCAACGATGACGTGCGTCGTGCCGTCGGCTTCGGCGAAACCGAAGGGGGCGCCAAAAAAGCCCGGAACCTTCAACTGCTGGCGGTATTCGCGCAGCTTTTCCAACGCATCATCATCGCGTGGCAGGCAGCCGACGGCCGGGGTGGGATGCAGCAGGGAGACAAGCCGGGCCGGATCGGCGGCTTCGCGCAGCTTGACGCTGAGTCTGGACTGAAAATGCACCAGGCCGGAGGTCTGACACAGCGTGCGAGGATGACGTGTGACGACACCGACAGTCTCCAACTGCTCCGTCAGGTAACGCACGACGATTTCGTGCTCCTCAATCTCCTTCACGTCGGTGAGGAAGGCGTCCTGGTTGCCGGGTTTTGCGGTTCCGGCCAGGGCCATTGTTTCGAGCTGCCGGGCCTGTGTTTTGAACAAAAGCTCCGGAGTGGCCCCGAGGAATCCGCCGGACTCTTTGACGTGGGCATAGCCCCACATGTTTGCCGGCGCGTTCATGATGGCTTCCAGCAGGCGTCTCGGGTCGCCGGAGGTCAGGGTGCCGGATTCGGTGAGCACGGGCACCATCTTCTCGATTCGTTTGGCCAGAACTTCGCGCCGGATGCGGCGGAAGGCCATTTTGAACCACTCCGTGGCCGGTTTGGCCCAGTGAATCTGTGGTTTCTGGCTGCCGTTGAGGTGTATCTTCTCCCCGAGGCTGGCAGCCGTGATCGGATGCAGCCGTACGGGCACCTTCCAGGGCTTGGGATCCTTCAAGTCAAAGTCGTTGATATAGAAGGCGCCTCCCGCCGCCGGCGCGGTGGCCAGCGCGGTGAAGGGGCCTTCTCCCAGCCACGCCCGTCCGTCGGGCAGCCTGAACAATGCGAATTCCATCATGCGAGTTTGCGTGCATAGTGAAACGTACCGGGCGGCGTGCAAGATGGGAAAGCAGCACATGTGAACATCCTTCCCGCCGCTCCAGTCGAATTCCCTGCATGAATGCTGCTGAAGAGTTTCTCAAGGTCGCCACCGACTACCAGCTCGGTGCACTCGACACGGAGTCGCAGCACCCTTTCACCACCTCGCTCTCGCAGATGGCGCACGAGGATGTCGGGGAGGCGGTCAAGCTCATGCATCAGGTCGATGTGCATGCGCTGCGGCAGTTTGCCGCCAAGTCAGCGCCGCTGGCGGATCTCGCCCGCGCCGTGGGGGCCACCTTCAACGCCGGGCACCGCGTGTTTTTGTGCGGTTGTGGCGCCACGGGCCGCCTGTCGCTCAGCATCGAGATTTTCTGCCGCATGGGCGTGCTGCCGGTTCCGGATCCGGAGCGTGTCGTGGCGTTCATGGCGGGGGGCGATCTCGCCTTGATCAAGGCCATCGAAACCTTTGAGGATCATCCTGAGTACGGGGCACGGCAGCTTGAGGAACTGGGATTTGCCCAGGGAGATCTGCTGATCGCCTCGACTGAGGGCGGCGAAACGCCGTTTGTCATCGGAGCCGCCGAACGTGCCGCCGAACTGTCTTCGAATCATCCCTGGTTCCTCTATTGCAATCCGGACGAGCAGTTGATCCATGTGGCCGTGCGTTCAAAGCGGGTGATCGAGAATCCGGCGATTCGCAAGATGAACCTCGCCGTGGGAGCGATGGCCATTTCTGGAAGCACGCGTTTGCAGGCCAGCACGGTGCTCATGGCGGCCGTCGGCTTTGCCTTTCTGCATCAACACGATCCTGAAAATGCTCCGGGGGAGGTGCTGCAGCTTCTGCGGCACGTGGCGCACTGCGACGGGCAGTTTCTCGCGCCGTTCATCGAACACGAGGCCTCCGTGTACGAGCGCGGCGCCTTTGTGCTGTATGCGAGTTCCCGTTTCGGCATCACGGTCGTCACCGATACGACGGAGCGGGCGCCGACCTTCAGTCTCGTTCCCTTTGAGAAACAGGATGATCCGGCCGCTCCGGCATCCTGGTGCCATTTCATCATGCCGGAACAGGCGGGGGCGTGCTCGGCGTGGAATGCACTGCTGCATCGCGAACCGCGCACGCTGGAGTGGCCGGAGGTGCGTCAGGTCGCCGGGGCGGAGGCACTGGCCTGCTACGATTTCTCCGCTCAGCTCTCCACACGCCGCCAGATTCGGACGAAAAAGGCCGAGCATTTGTTCTTCAACATCGGCGGCGGGGCGGGGGAGATGGTCTGGGAGTTCGACGGCCTGAAACACCGGCTGGATCTGACCGGCGTGCATGAGTTTCATGCGCATCTGCTGCTCAAAATGCTCATCAACATCCACTCCACGCTCGTCATGGGGCGTCTCGACCGCTACGTGGACAATCTCATGACCTATGTGAAGCCGAGCAACAACAAGCTCATCGACCGGGCCGTGCGCTACGTGCGCCTGCTGGCGCAACGGCGGACGGGGAAAATGCCGGCCTATGGCAAGGTGACGCGGCTGCTCTTTGAGGAACGTGAGAAGCTCAAGCCGGGAGAGCCCATCGTGCTCAAGACCCTGGCGGCCCTGGGCGTGACGGTTTGAAACAAGCATCGCGCTTGCTTCGTAAGCTCGCCTGATGATTTCAGACACCGCAGCCCTTCGCGACACCACACGCCGGCACTTCTTCAGCCAGTGCGGCATGGGCATTGGTTCGGTGGCGCTGGCATCACTGATGGCGGAACGCGGACTGCACGCGGCCAGCGCGGCGGCGGCCGGGCCGGGCGTGATGAAAAAGGCGAATGTCACGCCGCGTGCGAAGAACGTGATCTACCTGTTCATGGCAGGCGGGCCTTCGCAGCTCGAACTGTATGACTACAAGCCGAAGCTGGTTGAATTGAACGCCCAGCCGATTCCGCAGAGCTACATCGAAGGCAAGCGCTTCGCCTTCATGGGCAGCAGCAACGGCTTCAACCTGCTTGGCACTCGGCGCAGCTTCAAGCAGCACGGCCAGAGCGGCGCGTGGGTGAGCGACATGCTGCCCTATACCTCCGGCGTCGTCGATGACCTCAGCATCGTCACCACCTGCAAGACGGAGCTCTTCAATCATGCGCCGGCGAAGCTCTTCATGAACACGGGCAGTGGCCAGTTTGGGCGGCCGTCGATGGGGTCATGGGTCACCTATGGCATTGGTAGCGAATCGAGCGATCTGCCGGGCTTCGTCGTGCTGCAAAGCGGCCCGCGTGGTCCGCGTGGCGGGGCGGTGCTGTGGGGCAGCGGCTTTTTGCCGACGACCTATCAAGGCGTGCCGCTGCGTGGCACGGGCGAGCCGATTTTGAACCTCTCCACGCCCGCGAGCTACAGCGCGGCAAGCCAGCGGCGGGTGATCGACACGGCACGCGAGCTGAATCTCGCGCGTCTGGTCGAAACGGGTGACGAGGAGATTCAGACGCGCATCAACGCCTATGAAATGGCGTGGCGCATGCAAAGCAGTGCACCGGAGTTGATCGACATCCGCGGTGAATCGAAGGCCACGCTCGACCTTTACGGCGTCGATCCTTCGCAGCCGTCCTTTGCGCGCAACTGCCTGCTCGCACGTCGTCTCGTCGAACGCGGCACGCGTTTCGTGCAGCTCTATCACACGAGCTGGGACAACCACGGCGGCAAGGGCGAGACGTTGGAGGATGATTTTCCGAAGGTCGTCAAAGACGTCGATCAGGCCTGCGCGGCGCTGATTCGCGATTTGAAGTCACGTGGCCTGCTGGAGGAGACGCTCGTCATCTGGGGTGGTGAGTTTGGCCGCACACCGATGGGTGAGAACCGCGACAAGACCGGGCGCAATCATCACATCGACGCGTTCACGATGTGGTTTGCCGGGGGTGGCGTCAAAGCGGGGCAGACACTCGGCAAGACCGATGAGCTGGGCTTCGGCGTGGCCGAAGATCCGGCCCATGTGCATGATCTGCACGCCACGATTCTGCATCTGCTCGGGCTGGAGCACGAGAAGCTGACCTTCAAGTTCCAAGGCCGCGATTTCCGCCTCACCGATGTTCACGGCAAGGTGATCGAGAAGCTGTTGGCTTAGGAGGATGGGCCTCCGGCCTGTCGATGGAAAGAATGAACGTGCACGCCAAACCAATGGCATTGGCTGTGTCAACCCATGTGGGAAAATGAAATCCAGAAAGCTGCTCGGTTCCGAACCCTCCTTTGGCAAGAGCACCACGGCGAGTTCCAGCAGCCCGCGTTTGCACACTTGGGGCCGCCTACGTTCGCCGCACGGTTCCTGCGGTTGGCGAAGAAAAGAAAACCTACTTCCAACTAAACATGCCAGCGCAACGCCCGCCTCGAGCGGTTGATTCACCTGCTCCCTACAGGTTCACCCCTGCGGGCAGCCCTTTTGGCTGTCTCACACACCTGCATCCTTCGGCGTTTGTGTCCTGATGATGTCGTGCGGCTCAGGGCGTGGAATCGCGCCGAACGCAAGCAACCGGGGCTGTGCGCTGTTTCATTGCGGCATCGAAGGTGGGGTCAAAGCGAAGGCTGGGATAGAATGTCCCGCACCAAGCCTGGTCCGCGATAGACGAGACCGCTGTACACCTGGACAAGCGCCGCGCCCAGTTTCATTTTTTCGAGGGCATCCTTGCCATTCAAGATGCCGCCGACTCCGATGAGGGGAATCTGCTCCTTCAACAGCATGCGGAAGGCCTGGAGCACGAGGTTGGAGCGTTCGCGCACGGGGGCACCGCTGAGTCCGCCCGTTTCGTTCGCCAGCCGGTGACCGGTGATGGCATCGCGGTCGATGGTGGTGTTGGTGGCGATGACGCCGTCGATGT
>DAORHS010000310.1:0-5847 GCA_035438165.1 Prosthecobacter sp. | reverse complement strand
CTTGCGAACCATCCAATTGAAGTGGTGCACCGCAAAATCAGTACAGGGCGATTTTTTACTCTATGGTTATGCGTTACCTGCAAATCGTACAAATGAAGGCACTGAAATTCTTCACCACTCTGCCAACTCATCCTTTCAGGTCATTGCTTCGTATCGCGTTCTGGTTCGGCGTCGTTTTTCTGGCGCACGGCTTGATCAATTCCTTCGTTCCCGGAACCGCGCAACGCTGGTTCCTGCTCACTGGGGCTCTTTTGTTCTGTGGCCTCTGCATCCCGAGTTGGACATACCGTGTGGCCTCCGTCGTTCTCATAGCCTTATGTGTCCATGCTGCGCTCTCAGATCATCAGCGTGGCGTTGACTTTCATAACCAACTTCAAAAGCGTGGCTCTTCCAAGCCTCTTGGAACAGGTTCGCTTTCCTCACGACCTTCCAATGCATCCTTCTGCCTCATCACCGTGAGCCACACACCGATGACGGAGGATGGGTTGAGGAGGCTGTAGGCCGTTTCACGGCTTGAGCCAATACTCGAAGAAGCGGTAGATCTGCTCGTTCGACTCCTCGTTGGGATCGTGCTTCTCACGGTTCGTCATCGCGACGCATTCTTTGCAACCGAGCAACTGGTTCACGGCGATGGCGTGATTGAGCGCGGCCCAGCGCTTCGGCGGATCTTCCGCACCACCTGAGACGAGGAAGGGACGCGGAGCCATCAGAGCGTGGAGTTCCTGCAGGTTGTGACCTTGCTCGATGAGCACCTTGTAGGCGCCAGTGCGCGGACTTTCGGCGCCAACGAGGCCGGGCTTGCGGGTGATCGTGGGATCGAGCCCGAGATACCAAGGCTCCTGGTAGTTGATGCTGCCGCGTGTCTCATCAAAGACGATGCCGGGATCGCTCCACACGGCGCAGGCATACTTGTCCCACAGGCAGGAGCCGAAGAGCGACCACTTGCCGCCATACGAGTGCCCGACGATGCCGATGCGCGCGGAATCCACCTCCGGCAGAGATGCCAGCGCCTGCCACATGTTCGCGCTGATGTAACCGAGATACGACAGCGGCTGACATTTCGCACCGTCACTCAACACCGGCTTCCGTGCATCGCCACCCGGCGAGCCGATCGACAGTGTGACAAACCCGCGCCGCGCCAACTGCCACGCGAAGTCGCGCAGCGGTTTCTCGCTCAATCCGGCGCTCGTTTCGGGATCGTAGTAGGGCACGAACACGGCGGGACGCTTCCCCTCCGCAGCGGGCAGCAGCAGATAGCCGTCGCCCGTCTGGCCCGGAGCGATCTCGACGCGCACCTTCCGCTGGGTGATGCCGCCATCGCGTGTCGTTGTCTCCAGCACCTCGATCTTCGGCTTTTCGATCACCGCCGGCCATGCGCCCATGATGCCATGCCAGCCAGCGAGGATTTCCGCGCGACGCTTTGGCCAGTCCTCCGCGTTCTTCACTTTACTGCCGTCGTTGAAGACGAGCGGTGACTGGCCGGGTGAAAACTGGCCGGCGAATTCGGCCGGCACCTGGGTGAACGGCAGTTCAGCGGCGGCTTGCAGGGTGAAGAGCCAGGCGGACAGAGCGCCGAGAGCGTGGGGTCGGAAGTTCATGAGGTTGTTCCTTCACAAACGCTGCTTCCATGGCAATCCATTCTCACGAAGATGCTCCCTGAGCACGCGCAGGCTCACATAGATTTTCGATTGGTTCCCTGGACATGAGTCCAGCCTGCGCGTTAGGATCAGCGGCACGTCATGATCGAAGTCCGTTACAGAGACCGGCTGGGCAACAATCTCTTTCAGTATGCGCTCGGTCGTATCCTTGCTGAGGAAAAGGGCTACGCGCTTCAAGCCAGGCCCATCCACGGATTTCCAAACACCCGGAAACCCGTGCCTGGCGCCGTGCATGACGAGCCACAGCAAATTCTCCAAATGCAACACATCGACTTTGCCGGTCTGCTGGCCGACAAAAATCCGCGGCGCATCATTCTCCACGGCTGGTTTCAGCGAGGCGAATACTACTGGCCTTATCGTGACAGGATCAGGGAGTGGTTTGCGCCAGATCCCTCCATCCACGCGCCGCTGCTCAAGCCGGACCTGGTGGTGCATGTGCGACGCACGGACTACATCCTCCACGGCTGGGCGCTCCCGTTCTCCTACTATGAAGAAGCCATCGAACGCCTGATCCCTCCGGGAGGAACCGTCTGCATTCTCACGGATGACCCCACGGACCCGTTCTTCCGGCAATTTGAGCGCTGGAAGCCTCACTTTTGTGAAGGCGACGCTTTGCAGCAGTTCTGGCTGATGTGCCAGGCCCCCCGGCTGGTGATCTCACAGAGCACCTTCAGTTGGTGGCCCGCGTTCCTGGCCGAATCCCAGACAACCATATGCCCGGCGCCCACATTTGGATGCTGGAGGACGGGATCCGACAATTCGGGGATTGAATTGGTCGATCGTGACCGCTTTTTGTGCATCGATTGTACCGAGCCGTACACTCGGACCGAGTCAGACAGTTGGCGGGCGCTTCGCCTGCGACGATTGAAGCGGAAACTATCCCTTACCTGGAACCGCGCGTTTCATCCGGGCAAGGTGGCACCTCCACCTTGAGCATATCGCTGGGTTCAGGCGTCCGTCCCTCCATGAAGACCCTCCATGAAGAAAGACCCTCCATGAAGAACATGGCGGTCGAAATCGCCAAGAACCAACGCCAGCCAGGTTCATCATTGGCATTAATCGAACGTCCTGAAGCCGCCCGCAGCGGCATGCAGGCCGATTTTTTCAACGTGAAGGCAATCCATTCTCACGAAGATGCTCCCTGAGCACGCGCATGACTTCCTGCACGACCTCGGGTTTCTCCACGCAGCCATGCCAGTAGGGCACGATCTTCTCCGAGGCCGCCGTGTCGAGATGCGCGCTCGAGTAGGGCACGGCGCCGTCGGAGTCGCGGAGCAGTCTGCCGTTGCCGAGGCGGCCGATGATGGAGTGATGCTTCACGAGAATGGGCACGGCGTTCAATCCCTGGTAGAAGGGATGCTTGTCGGACAGCATGCCGATGCTGAGGAGGCCAAACACACCCAAGTCGCGAATCTGGGGCGAGAGGGCGTCGGAGTTGCCGGCGAGAAACTGCCGCGACAACCGCAGCGTGTCCAAAGGCAGGCGGATCAGCGAGGTGAGACGGCGGACGATGTTCTTGCCGGCGACAGCGCTGCCCCGGTGCGGCGTGGTGATGAAGACAAGGCGCCGGACCTCCGGCTGCGGCTTGAACATGAGATTGTTCACCAGCCGCTGCCGGACGCTGTCGGAGACCTCCAGCTCCTGCGGCGGCTTGCTCAGCAGCGCATTCCACAAGTGGTCGCCCGGATCGATGGCCTGCATGCGGCTGAGCAGCCCGCCCATGCTGTGGCCCACCAGCACTATCTTTTTCATCCCCGGATCATCGTGCCCCGGGTCAAAAAACTCCCGCGCCTGCCGCAATGACTCGCGCAGTTTCTCCGCCGACTGCGGAATGCCGATGGCCGTGGGGTAGAGAAAGTACCAGGGCTGGTAGGCGGCCCGCAGTTCGGGGTCGGTGTTGATGGCGTTGACGGCGTTCAGCCAGATGTGGGGATCCGACAGGAGGCCATGCACAAACACCACCGGGATACGCTGCGGATCGTACACGTCCATGGTGTAGAGTTGGCAGCCAGCCAGAGTGCGCTCAGGAAAAAGCAGCCCGAGCCACGAAAACAGGCGCAGCGACTTCCTCGAGAGGGCGAGCTGCTTGGAGGCGGTGAAGTTCGCCGCGAGCTGACGCTCATCCCCCCGCACCTTCACGGTGTCCACATTCAAGGCATTGAGCAGATGGAGACGGCAGAGCCGGGGCGCAGCATGATCCGAATGATCCTGCAGCTCCATCACGGCGGTGAGCGTGAGATTGCCCCCGTTCGGCGGCAGGAAGGGCTCCTTTTGCCTCGTCTGTCTGGTGCTGCGAATGTGCCCGACCAGCGGGATGCCGATGCCGGACCGTTGAGCGAGCGTGTCGGCCACGCGCGGCTTCATGCGTGCCGGAAGAATGAGCTGGTCGATCTCCCCCGGCGGCACCTCGCGCCGCGGATCGCTCCGGGGGTCGAATTCGATCTGAAACGCGTCCTTCTTTGAAGCAAACACGGTGCCCGCCTGCCAGTAGCGCGGGCTCTGGTGGTCATCCCACTCGCGCAGGAAGGTGGCGAGCGCCTTCTCATAGCGGTCCTGTGCCTTCCGCCGTTCGGCGATCCGGCCATGCTGCATGCCGTCCCATCCGGCGGCCAGTTCATCCAGCAGTCCGGCCATGTGGCGCTTCTCACGCCCGGTCAGCACCGTCTCCGTGCGGTGCACCTGCGTGCGCAGCACCGAGCTGCACGCCGTCAGGCTGCCACAGGCCACGACAACCAGCGCACGGATCGTGACCATGGAACGCATCACTTCTTCTCCGTGATCGGCGTGAGCTTCACGTTCCGAATCGCCGACGTGGTGTTGAAGGTGGTGAGCGAGAGCGGCAGATAGCTTTCCATCGGTCCTGGGCGCACGCTGATCTTCTTGTCCGCGATGTCTTCGTCAATGATCTGCTTGTCACCCAGCCACACGCTGAGGTTCGCGGGTGTCACACGCAGCTTGATCGCATACCACTCGTCGTCCTTGTAGCGCTGGTAGCTGGAGGTGTTGTTGTCGGCGGCATCGAAGCCGTCGATGGAGGAGATGCCCGTCACGCTGCCGCCCCAGCCGCCGCAGATGAGCGTCGCGCAGTGTTTGAGATCGCCGACAGGAAAGGTGAGCCCCACGAAGAAGTCCACGCCCTGGAGCCGCTTGGCCTCCAGCGTGATCTCGTAGTTGGTCGTTGGCAGTGTGGCCGCTTTCTTGTAAATGGCACCGCTCACATTCTCGCCCTGATTGATGATCATCACCCCGCCTTCCATTTCCACCACGCCGCTGCCGCCGACGTCCACGGACTCCCAGTCGTCGAGCGATTTGCCGTTGAAGAGCACGAACTCCTTCGGAGCTTCCGCGGCGGGCTTGGCATCATCGGCGGCGAGGGCTGCTCCGATCAGCAGCAGTGCGGGCAACAGGATTTTTTTCATCATCTTGCCGCGCATCCTCCATGAGCGCCCCACAAACGTCAAGCCGCACGATCTGCTGTCCTTGGCGGCTGATGGCTTGTCTTGGTTTGGCAACCACCGTCAACCACTGTAAACAACGGTCAACCACCGCCAACTCACCTCCGTGCTGAATCCCGAATTGAAAACGATCATCGTCATGGGCGTCTCCGGCTCCGGGAAGTCCCTCGTCGGCAGCCTCCTCGCCGCAAAACTCGACGGCGTCTTTGAAGATGGCGACGACTTTCATCCGCCCGCGAACAAGACCAAGATGTCCTCCGGCACGCCACTCAACGACGACGACCGCTGGCCCTGGTATGCCGTGCTGCGCCAGCGCATCGAGGACATGCGCCACGCCACGCCCATCTACGTACTCGCCTGCTCCGCGTTGAAGCCCGTCTATCGCGACAAGCTGCGCGCCCACGATCACCCGGAGACGTTGCGTTTCGTGCTGCTGGAAGGCACGCATGATCTCATCTCCGCCCGCCTCGCGGCCCGCAAAGGCCACTTCATGCCGCCCAGCCTGCTCACGAGCCAGCTCGCCACGCTGGAGCCCACGCCCGACATCACCCGCGTTTCCATTGATCAAACGCCGGAGCAGATCGTGGACGCCATCCTGCACCAGCTCGAACACGCATGAGTTCCCCCGTCCAGCGGCTGTTCTGGGGCTGGGATGCACCCGTCCTCGACAAGGCGGTGGAGTTTCTCTGCCGTGACTGGGATCAAACGCGCGCACTCGATCTCAGCAGCACGCT
>DAORHS010000309.1:0-5858 GCA_035438165.1 Prosthecobacter sp. | reverse complement strand
GCATTGCCGACAAAGGCGAGAATCATCCCGATCAGGAAGCTGATGAGCGTCACAATGGGCAGCGCCTCGACACCGCACTCCTGCACGCAGACCCACAGATCCTTCGAGCGGAAGCGGGCGCGCCCGGTGAGCAGCCTGACAAGGGAAAGCGTGCATTGGCCCACAAACTCCATGACGTCCACCGTGCTGGCCCAGCCCTTCAGCGAGAGCTTGCCCAGCCTCACCATCACCGGTGGTTTGCCAGCCATGTTCTGGTCCAGTATCTCCTCCGGCACGGCAAGCGCCAGCTCCAGCAAGCCTCGCAGGTTGGCCGGCAGCCCGTCGAGCGGCGGCACCGCACCGCCGTCCTTCGCCTGACTGCGCAGATGCGCCAGCAGGAACGCTGGCAAGGTGGAATCAAAGGCGCCCAGCGCGTCCGTTTGATAACGAGCCGCGGCACCAGCCGGAGCCGTGCCCGTGACGACCACCTCAGCCCCGCCACGACGCCAGTCCCCGGCAAGCTCCAGAACCGTCAAGGCACCATCCTGCCGCCAGATGGCACGAGGGGGTTGGGCAGAGGCAGAGGTCATGACTTGATGGACGCTGGCTTCAAACGATTCATCGGCGCACGAGTAGGATGATAAGTAGGACTGCCCGGCCCGCGCGTCCATGACCTTGTGCTATGCGAGACACCGCCAATTTTGCGCAGTCCGCCCCGCGAGGCGAGAATCGCGATGACAGCGCGGCCACCCTGCTCATTCTTTGCCACCCACCATGCCCGCCCAGTTCAAGGATTACTACAGCACCCTCGGCGTCTCGCGTGACGCGACGCCGGACGACATCAAAAAGGCCTTCCGCAAACTGGCCCGCCAGTATCATCCTGACACGGCCACGGACAAGAAGGCCGCCGAGGAGAAGTTCAAGGAGATCAACGAAGCCAACGAAGTGCTCAGCGATCCCGAGAAGCGCAAAAAGTATGACACCCTGGGTGCGCGCTGGAATGACGCGGGAGGCTTCGAGCCTCCCCCCGGCTGGCAGCAGGCGGAAGCTGGCGCCGGCGGCCACGGGCAGGAGTTCCACTTCGGCGGCACCGGCTTCAGCGACTTCTTCGAGCAGTACTTCAGCGGCGGCAGCCGCTATGGCTTTCCCCAGGGCTTTGAAGAGGAGATCCCCACCGGCGCCGCACGCCAGGGCCGCGCACGCCGCGGTCACGACATCGAAGGCGACATCCTCGTCACCCTGGAAGAGGCCATGCATGGCACGCAGCGGCCCATTTCCCTGCAAACCGTCAACCGGCAGACGGGCGAGGTTCAAACCCATGAGTTCCAGGTGCGCATCCCGCCCGGAGCCACGGCCGGACGCCGCATCCGCGTCCCCGGCCAGGGCGAGCCCGGCCACCACGGCGGCCAGGCTGGCGATCTCTACCTGCGCGTGCGCCACGCCTCGCATCCTGACTTCACCACCCGTGAGGCGGATGTGCATTACGAACTCGACGTCGCCCCCTGGGAGGCCGTACTCGGCGCGGAGGTCATCGTGCCCACGCTCGACGGCTCCATCAAGCTGCGCATCCCGGCCCATGCCGAAAACGGCCAGAAGCTCCGCGTCAAAGCACGCGGCCTGCCGAAGGGCAAGACCGGCGAACGCGGCGACTTCTACGTCACCCTGCACGTCACGCTGCCCACCCAGATCAGCGACGCCGAACGCGCGCTGTGGGAGCAGCTTCGCAGCGTCTCCACCTTCAAACCCCGCGCCTGACATGAGCGACTCATCCCCTCAGACCTACACCCTGGAAATCCTCGCCGAGACCACCGGCGTCTCCACCCAGACCATCGTGCAGTATCAGGAGCACGGCCTCATCCGGCCGGAGTATGATGACGACACCCTGCGCGCCCTGCGCCGCATCCAGCACCTGCGCGAAACCTGCGAGGTGAATCTCAACGGCCTCAAGCTGCTCACCCAACTGCTCGATGAAGTCGAGCAACTGCGTGATGAACTGCGCCGGGCAAAGCGTTAAGAGCGAAGGGCGAAGTGAAATCCTCCTCGACTCCAAAGGCAGGGCGCTGCTCCGGAGGCGCCGCCCTTAAACGGCGGATGACGGAGCATCCGCCCTACCCTTTCCAAGCACCGTGAACCACGAACACCTCCGTTCTTTCGGCCAACCCTTCGGAAACCTCATGCGTTTCACAACATCGCCCGAAACTCCTCCTCGTTGAGGATCTTCACGCCGAGCTTAGTGGCTTTGTCGAGTTTGCTGCCGGCTTCTTCGCCGGCGAGGAGGTAGGTCGTTTTGCCACTGACGCTGCTGCTGACTTTGCCGCCGTGGGAGCGGATGAGCTCGGCGATGGTGTCGCGATCCTGGCTGAGCGTGCCGGTAATGACCCAGGTGGTGCCAGCGAGCTTGTCGGACGCGGCGGTGACGGTGCACTGCGTGAAGTTGAGGCCGGCAGCGCGGAGGCGGTCCAGGAGGACGATGTTGTGCGCCTCGCGGAACCAGGCGTGGATGCTGACGGCGACGATTTCGCCGATGTCGGGGCATTGCATGAGTTCCTCGACGCTGGCGGCGGCGATGGCGGCGATGCCGCCGAAGTGTTCCAGCAGCTTGCGGGCACCGCCGGCACCGACGTGGAGGATGCCGAGGCCGAAGACGAGCCGCCAGGGATCCTGCTGCTTGCTGGCGGCGATGGCCTTGAGGTAGTTGTCGATGCTCTTGGTGCCGACACGTTCGAGTCGGGCGAGCAGCAGTTCGTTGAGGTCGTAGAGATCCGCCACGTCTTTGACGAGCTTCAATTCCACCAACTGGGCGATGACGGATTCGCCAAGGCCGCTGATGTCCATGGCGGCGCGGCTGACGAAGTGCTCAATGCGGCGCTTCACGACTTCCGGGCAGTGCGGATTCGGGCAGCGGATGACGACCAGCTCCTCATCGCGATGCACGGCGGTGCCGCAGACGGGACAGTGCGTGGGCGCATGCACGTGCTTCTCATGACCGTGCCGATGCTCCTTCTTCACGGAGACGACAGCGGGGATGATCTCGCCGGCTTTTTCAATGATGACCGTATCACCCACGCGGATGTCCTTGCGCTCGATCTCCTCGTAGTTGTGCAGCGTGGCATTGCTGACGGTGCTGCCGCTGACGAACACGGGCTCCAAGCGTGCGACGGGTGTCAGTGCCCCCGTGCGACCGACCTGGATGTCGATGGCGAGGATCTTGGTCTCCGCCTGCTCGGGCTGATACTTGTAGGCGATGGCCCAGCGCGGCGCTTTGCTCGTCACGCCGAGTTCGCGCTGATCGGCGAAGCTGTTGACCTTGATCACGGCGCCATCGGTTTCGTAAGGCAGGGATTTGCGCTTCTCATCGAGTTCGCGAATCGCGGCGAGCAAACCTTCGGCGCTGTCGGCATGCCAGATGAGATCGGCTTTACGCAATCCGGCGGCATCGAGCAGCGCATAGACCTCGTTCTGCGACTGCACATCACTGGCTTCGGCGAGGCCATAGAAGACGATGTCGAGCGGGCGCTTGGCGACGATCTTCGGATCGAGCAACTTCAAGGTGCCGGCGGTGGAGTTGCGCGGATTCGCAAAGAGCGCCTCGCCGGCTTCCTCGCGTTCCTGGTTCAATTTGGCGAAGCCTGTCTTCGTCATGAAGACCTCGCCGCGCACTTCGAAGGTCTGCGGGCCGTCTTTGGGCAGACGCAGAGGCAGGCGGCGGATGGTTTTGAGATTGTTCGTGACATCGTCGCCAGTCTGGCCGTCGCCGCGTGTCGCGCCATGCTTCAAGACACCGTTTTCGTAGCGGATCGTGATGGCGACGCCATCGACCTTCGGTTCGATGACGCAATCAACCTTCTCACGGCCGAGTCCTTTCTGCACACGGGCGAAGAACGCGGTGAGTTCCTCCTCCGAGTAGGTGTTGTCGAGGCTCATCATGCGCACGCTGTGCGTGATCTGCGTGAAGCCTTCTAGCGGCGCACCGCCGACACGTTGCGTGGGCGAATCAGGTGTGAGGAGATCGGGGAACTTCGCCTCGATGTCTTGCAGCTCGCGCAGCAGCACATCGAACTCCTTGTCGCTGATCTCCGGCTTCGCCTCGACGTAGTAGAGGCGGTTGTGGCGATGGAGTTCGGCGCTGATAAAGGCGGCACGGCTGGCGGCTTCGGCGTGGGTCATAGTGGGGCTTTGAATAGCCGCAAAGAGGCGCAAGGAAACGGGAAATCGTCACTCCGTCTCCGGCACCCAGGGTGTGTCGCGCATGAGGTATTGCATGAAGAGGGCGGCGCCGAGCATCACCACGGCCTCGACGACCAGGAAGATCCCAAAGTGGCCGACGTGCCACATCCAACTGGCGAACCCTCCGACCACGCCGGCGGCGATCATGGAGACGATCATCATGAGGCAGCCTGCGGCGGTGTTTTTCACCTCCTCAGACGGCTTCGCCAGGGGCAGCCACTGCCCCATGAGGCCGGTAACCAGCGAGAACGTGGGCAGAAACAGAACGGCGGGCAGACTGAGCGCCAGCGGCGTCCACGAACGCTGCAAACCACACAGGAGGGCCGTTTGCAGGATCAGCACCGGAAAGCTGAGCCAGAAGCCCACGGCCTTGCGTGAACCATGAAACAGCGGCGTCCAATGCGACAACGGCGCGACGTGGAAGAAGGCGGCGGCGCGCCAGTGCTCGGAGCAGCCGAGAAACATCATGGCCTGCAAGGACACCATGCCGAGAAAGCAGGTGGCGAAGCCCTGCATCATCGTGGCGCCCTCGATGCCGCCGCGGCCGCCGGAGAACAGCATGACCAGCGGCATGATGAGCATCGGGGCGATGCCGGGATAGAGGCGCAGCTTCACCTCGCGATCCCGCAGGAGATAGGCGGAGGTGAGTTTGAAGGACTGAAGTTCCACCGGATCGCGCAGCCACCAGCTCAGCGGCGGCAGTTTGACGATGGCCGAGAGCCACACACCGCGCGGCTTGGTGCTGCCTTTCACCGAGCCAGCAGACTCGTTCAAGTTCATGAGGCCCTGGCCGTAGGCATTGCCCAGTTTTTCCAAGGCCAGCCAGCTTGTCACGGCCGTGACGCCCAAAGCGAGCGCGGCCGGAAGCCAGAGACTGGATGGATCGAGCGTAGTGCCGCCGATGAGGGCATCAAGAGCGCCAAACCACATCGGCGGCAGAGCGAGCAACCAGCCGCCGACGTGGTCGAGATGCTGGATGGTGTCGAGTCGCAGCAGGTGCGGCATGATTTGCCCGCTGAAGATCATGACAATGGTGAGGAGCGACTGAACCGAGGCGAGGAGGTTGTCAAAACGCTCACGTCCGAACCACTTGAGGCAGGCATTGTAAACCAGCACGATGCTGGCGGCGGAGAACAGCATGAGCAGCGATGTGGAAAGCAGATGGGCGGGAATGAAACGCCACGTCGCGCCTTTGCTCGAAAGTCCGGTCACAAACCCGGCCAGATTGAGCGCCAGGGCGAGCATAAGCGCGAATCCCGCCAGCACGGCGCACTTCGCGCGCAGCATCTGCTGCGGGGTGACGGGCCGGTGCAGCAGGATCTCCGCCTCCTCCTTCATGAAGAGCATCGTTCCCGCGCTGGAGGCCAGGCTGAGCGAGGCAAACATGAAGGTGAAGCCATGCAGCGCGCTGGCGAAGATGAAGGCGTCCGCGTTCTGCGCGAACATGGCGGGGAGGATGCCAACCAACGCATAAATGAGCATCGTGAAGCCCAGACCGAGCTGGCGGCGTTTTTGATGCGTGCCCGCCTGCTGGGCAGCCCGGCCGCGAAAGAGCAGCCGCCAGAACAGGCTGCGCAGAACCTTCGCAGGCGACGGGGGGCAACGGACAGGAGCGTCCACCGCACGTTCAGCAGCAGCGCTCATGACAGCAT
>DAORHS010000308.1:0-5882 GCA_035438165.1 Prosthecobacter sp. | reverse complement strand
AACAACGAGGACCTCTTCAAAAAGATCCAGAGCCAGGTTTTCCCCGGCGTTCAGGGCGGCCCGCTCATGCACGTCATCGCCGCGAAGGCCGTCTGCTTCGGCGAATGCCTCAAGCCCGGCTTCAAGGACTACACCGCCCAGATCGTGAAGAACGCGCAGGCCCTGGCCGTCGCTCTCACCGTGCTTGGTTACCGCATCGTCAGCGGCGGCACGGACAATCACCTCATGCTCGTCGATTTGCGTCCGAAAGGCCTCAATGGCAAGATTGCCAGTGAAACGCTCGACAAGGCCGCCATCACCGTGAACAAAAACGGCATCCCCTTCGACACCGAGAAGATCACCCTCGGCGGCGGCATCCGCATCGGCACGCCTGCCGTGACGACTCGCGGCATGAAGGAAGCCGAGATGACGCAAATCGCCGCCTGGATCGACCGCGCCCTCAAAAACACGACCGACGAGGCCGTCCTGGCCGAAATTCGCAAGGAAGTCAGCGAGGCGAACAGGCGCTTCCCGCTGCCGTGAGGCTGAGTTCCAGATTTAAAGTTACACGTTTCAAGTTCTGACTGCGTGGTGGGAAGTCGAAAGACATCCTGCTTGCCGCATCCGTGGTGGGATCGCAGGGGCGCATCATGATTAACGATGCCCTGCATCCAGTCCGTTGATTGGAAGAAAGAGGCCGAGATGATGCGGATCGGCCGGGAGAAACGGTCTGGCAAAAAGGCAGGCGCTGAATTTTCTCAAACTGGTGGGCATCGTTCCCAAGACCGGCATGGTGACCGCCAAACGTTCCAAATGAGGGTCTTTGCGCATGAGTTCCGTTTTCATTGACCTCGATACAGGCAGGTTGATCCGTTCAGACACGCATGAATGAACTCGGGTTCTCGTCCCATCGCATGCCACAGTTGTGATTGCGATTTGTCCCGGCAGATGGTGACGGGTGAGACAGGGTTTCTGACCGTAAACGACGCGGTTCGCTTCATTCGCTTAAACCTTGGTTAATACCCTGTACAATCCGAGAGTGTAAACGGCAGCAGAAGGCGTTTTTGAGGGTGCTGAATGTAAAAATGAGCTTTCTCTATTTGGAGTAAAAGCTCTTCAGCAAGGCCCATTGCCCTTTGGTTTCCTCGCTTGTTTGCTGCGAATACCACTGCGGCCCTCATCGGAAGAGCCTTCCCGGCAGCGGCGATAGCGCGGGTTTTAACCGACGAAAACACATGGGCATTTGTTCCTCCGGTCGCTGGATTTGACCAACGGAAGACCTCGCGCCGCAAGAATCGCTCAATTCTATAACGGATTGGGACTGCTTCATGAGGATGCATCTCCAAATCGAAGGTGGCACCTGCACCTTGGCCTACTGCACAGCCTTCTTTTGTTCAATCCTTTTGCCCTGACAGGGGGAACGAGAGTCGTTTCATGGCTGAGGACTCGTGGAGTCTTCGTGCGACCAGAGCATCACTGGTCAATCCAACAAACCATGCAGAATGCGGCTGCGTTTTCGTTCTCATCAAATGACTCGCCAGTCCATGACACACCTTGTTTCGCTGTTCGCCACCGTTTGCGCCAGCTTGCATCTGCATGCACAGCCCTCAGCGCCAAGGCCCGACCTCTGCATCTACGGCGGCACGCCGGGCGGCATCGCGATGGCGGTGCGGGCGGCGAGGGAGGGCTTGAATGTGGTGCTGGTGAATCACAATGGGCATCTCGGTGGCATTCTCTCGAACGGACTCGGTGTGTGGGACACGCTGTGGGAAGGGAAGCGCTCGCCCATTTATGATGAGGCGCGGCAGGCGATCTTTGATCACTACCGCACGACGTATGGCGAGGACTCGCGGCAGTATCGCGATGCGCTGCCGGGCAAGAGCGGGCACACGAATGGGAAGTTTGAGCCGAAGGTGGCGGAGAAGATTCTCAGCGATTTGGTGGCGAAAGAACCACGCATTCGCGTGATCCAACATCGCGTGCTGCATTCGGTGAAGCGTGACGGTCCTTTGATTCAATCGGTCACCCTCATGAGTTTGTGGGGTAACGTGGAAGACATTGAGGTCCGGGCGAAGATTTTCGCGGATTGCAGCTACGAGGGCGATCTCGCGGCGATGGCGAAGGTGCCGTATCGAGTGGGACGCGAGGCACGCAGTGAGTTCAACGAGCCACATGCGGGCGTGATCTTCATGTCGCCGGTGAAGGCGGCGGCGATGCCGGAACTGTCGCGGACGGCGGAGCTGCATCACCATCTGAAGCTGCGGAAGTTCAGCGGTTTACAGCGCATCAAGCAGCCGGAGAGCACGGGCGAGGCGGATGGGAATGTGCAGGCGTTTAATTACCGCACGATTCTCAGCTCTGATCCGGCGAACCGGCTGCCGGTGGAGAAACCGGCGAACTATGATCCTGAGAAGCTCAAGCTGCTCGAGCACGGCTCCATCGTATCGCCGATCCCGAATGCGAAGCGCGGCTGGAATCGTCCGCAGATCGTCGGTTTGCAAACGGACTATGTGGAGGCGGATTGGGCGGGGCGGCAGAAGATCATGGATGTGTTTTGGGACACGACTTTGGCGCTGCTTTACTTTTTGCAGAACGATCCGTCGGTGGAACCGGAACGGCAGAAGTCGTGGCGTGAGTTTGGCCTGGCGAAGGATGAGTTCATCGACAACGGGCATCGTCCGCATGAGTTTTATGTGCGCGAGGCACGGCGCATCACAGGGCGCTACATCTTCACGCAGCATGACGCGATGCTCGCCGATGGCCTGGAGCGTGCGCCGGTGCATGAGGACAGCATTGGCGTGACCGAGTGGTATCTCGACACGCATGCCTGCACACCGCGCCACATCGAAGATGCGCTGGAGGAAGGCAAGATGATGCTCGATGTGGAGACCTTTCCCGGACAGGTGCCGTATCGGGCGATCCTGCCGCAAGGCGTGGACAATCTGCTCGTGCCCGTGTGCTTGAGCAGCACGCACGTCGCCTGGGGCACGATTCGCTTGGAGCCGACGTGGATGAACCTCTGCGAATCCGCCGGACATGCCGCCGCGTTGGCGATTCAGAACAAGGTCATGCCCGCGCAGCTCGATCCTGAGCTGCTGCTGCGCCAATTGGCCGCGAGTCATGTGATGCTGAGTTTCTTCAACGACGTGGATGTCTCGTCCGATGATCCGCGAGTGGCTGCCGCGCAGCATTTTGCCACCAAGGGTTTCTTTGCCGACTACAACGCCCGACTCGATGAACCGCTCACGGAAAGTGTTCGTGCCGCGTGGGGGAAGGGACTCACGGCGATGCGCGAAGGCACGCTGAAGCCGATGGAACTCGTGAAACAAGTGCGCGAGGCCGAATTGGCCGTTTCGAAGCCGATGGAGCGAACACGCGGCGAGGCGCTGCTGGGCATGTGGAAGGCGCTGCCGGAGAAGAAAGCAAAACCAGCGCAGACGATCGCCAAACGCGTACCTCTCAAGGTTGTGCCGGTGCGTTCCAGCACGGCGGCGAAGGTGAAGGACAAGAAGTATGACCTCGTGGTCATCGGCGGCACACCGGGTGGCATCGCGTGCGCGGTGCGCGCAGCACGGGAAGGGTTGAGCGTGCTGCTGGTGCAGCACAACAAGCACATCGGCGGCATGTTGACGAACGGCCTGATGCAGTGGGACGCGCTGTATGGCGGGCCGAGGTCGCCAGTGTTCAACGAATACGCGAAGATGATCGAGGACTACTACCGCGAGACGTATGGCGAAGGCTCAACGCAGCACTCGCTGGCACGTTACACGCAGACGCATTATCCCATGGGGCGGATGGAACCTTCGGTGGCGGAGCATTTGTTTAACAAGCTCGTTTCGGCGGAGAAGAACATCACCGCGCTGCTGTCGCATTATCCGTCGGCGGTGAAGCGGGAGGGTGAGTTGTTGAAGATGCTGACGTTGCGCGAATACAGCACGACGAAGGACATCACCGTGACCGGCAGCACCTATGTCGATGCCACTTACGAGGGCGATCTGGCCGCGCTGGCGAAGGTACCGTATCGCGTGGGTCGCGAGAGCCGCGAGGAGTTTGGCGAGCCTCATGCGGGGAAGGTGTTCACCAACATCAGTGGCGAGAGTGGCCCGCAGGGCGCAAAGGAAGGAAAGTTGAATCTCCACCTCTACGGACACGTTCAGGGCAGCATTGATCCGACGAGTCCCTTCACGGCGGATGGAGCGATCCAGGCCTACAACCATCGCTTTTGCCTCAGCGACGAGCCGGGGAACATCCGTCTGCCCGAGAAACCGCCGGGCTACAACCGCGAGGAGTATGTGAACTACAATCGCAAGGGCATGGGCGCGGGTGCTCTGAATGGGAAGAGCAGCTTCAACAGCGCCATCCTGCCCGGTGAGAACCACGCGTATCCTGATGCGACATGGCCGGAGCGCGAGAAGATCATCGCGCGGCACACAAACTTCGCGCTCGGGCTGATGTGGTTTCTGCAAAACGACGAATCCGTGCCGCCAACGAAGCGCGAGGGCTATCGCCGCATCGGCCTGCCGTTGGATGAATACACGGACAACGCCAACCTGCCCTATGAGCTGTATGTGCGCGAGGCGAGGCGCATCGTGGGCCGTTACGTCTTCACGGAGCATGACAACATGGCCGCGCCCGGTCAGACACGCACACCGATCCACGCCGACAGCATCGCCTTCACCGATTGGTCGATGGATTCGCACGACTGCACGACGGATCGACGTCCTGGATTCGCTTACGATGGCAAACTGATCCTCACCGAGGAATCACGCCCCGCGCAGATTCCGTGGCGATCCCTGTTGCCTCAAGGAGTCGATAATCTGATCGTCCCTGTTTGCCTCAGTGCCACGCATGTCGCCTGGGGCGCGGTTCGTCTTGAGCCGGTGTGGATGCAGACGGGCGAGGCGGCGGGTTTTGCCGCCGCGTTATCGAAGAAGCATCAAACCACGCCAGGGAAGCTCGATTCGGACCTGCTGGTGCGCACGCTCGTGACGAACAGACATTTCGTGAGCTTCTTCAATGAACTGGAAGCTGCGGCTCATCATCCTGCGATGCCGGCGGCGCAGTATTTTGGCACGAAGGGAGAGTTTACCGGCTACGACGCGAACCTTGATGGACAGGTGAAAGACGGCGTGAATCAGGTGACACGCGGCGAGAGCCTACGGAGACGCTTTGAACTTTTGCGTTAAGGAGTGGAGCGGGTGATCAGAATCGAACTGACGTATGATGCTTGGGAAGCACCTGCTCTACCATTGAGCTACACCCGCGAAAGCGGGCTGAAGAATGGAGGGTAGGGGAGGATTGTCAAATGGGGCTCGCATGACGGTCCGAGGGAGCAGGAGTAAAAAAATCTCGCTTCGGACATGGAACGAGCGCTAGATTAATTTCTGCGATCAGTTTGGCCGTTTTCAGTTATGTCTGAAGTCCCCTCATCCTCTTCTCGACCGGGTTCAGGGTCCAAGCCCTCCACCGGCTGGCAGCCGCCCACGCTGGAGGACATGCAGGCAATGCTGCCTCAGTATCAGTTTGTATCACTCCTTGGGCGGGGTGGGATGGGGGCGGTTTACAAGGCCGTTCAGGTCTCGCTGGACCGCCCGGTGGCTGTCAAAGTGCTGCCGGGTGATTTGATCGACGACACGGACGCCCAGTTCGCCGAGCGCTTCAAGAACGAGGCGCGCACGATGGCGAAGATGAACCATCCGAGCATCGTCAACGTGTACGATTTTGGCGAGACGAACACGGGGCTGCTCTACATCGTCATGGAGTTCATCGACGGCACGGACGTGTCCAAAATGATCGCCGCGCAGGGAAAGCTGCCGGAGAACTACGCGCTCTCAATCACGGCCCACGTGTTGCTACCGTCGGGTGAGTCGGAATATGACTGGGCTGGTGTCATGCCCGCGCCG
>DAORHS010000307.1:0-5882 GCA_035438165.1 Prosthecobacter sp. | reverse complement strand
CTCTTTGCCTTCGGTCCGAAAGGCGTCGTCTATGTCTCCTGCAACCCCGCCACGCAGATGCGCGACCTCGTTCTCTTCACCGAGGCCGGCTACCAGCTCGGCACCGTGCAGCCCTTCGATCTCTTCCCGCAGACCAAGCATCTCGAATGCGTCATGACGCTGAGCCGATGAACCGTTTCGAATTCGCCACCGCCCAGCGCATCATCTTCGGACGCGGCACCGTGCGTGAACTGCCCGCTCTGGCAGCTGAATTCGGCCAGCGTGTGCTCCTCATCACCGGCAGCCGCCCGCAACCATGGGAAACCCGGCTGTCTTATGCTGGTTTCAAATCGATTCGTGGAGAGCCGACGATCCAAGACATCCAAAGCGGTGTCGAACTCGCGAAACAGCATAAGGTCGATGTCATCATCGCCATCGGTGGCGGCAGCGTCGTCGATGCGGGCAAGGCCATCGCCGCCTTGAGTACGCAGCCGGGTGATTTGATGCGCTACATCGAAGTCATCGGCGAAGGCAGGCCGCTCGAAGCCGCACCGCTGCCCTTCATCGCCGTGCCCACCACCGCCGGCACCGGAGCGGAGGTCACGCGCAACGCCGTCATCGCGAGTGAAAAACACCGCGTCAAAGCCAGCCTGCGCCATCTCTCGATGCTGCCGCGCATCGCCTTGATCGATCCCGAGCTCGCCGTCGATCTTCCGGCGAATGTCACCGCCGCCAGCGGCATGGACGCGCTCACGCAGTGCCTTGAAGCCTTCGTCTGCTCGCGTGCGCAGCCGATGACCGACGCGCTGTGCCTCGACGGCATCCGGCGTGCCGCTCGCTCCCTCGAACGTGCCTTTCAAAACGGCCACGACCTCGATGCCCGCGAAGACATGGCCCTTTGCGCCCTCAACAGCGGCATCGCCCTCGCCAACGCCGGTCTCGGCGCCGTTCACGGCTTCGCTGCTCCCATCGGCGGCATGTTTCACGCGCCGCACGGAGCCGTCTGCGCCGCGTTGCTCGCCCCCGTGTGGGAGGCCAACTCGAAACGCGTCTCAAACCACGCCAAGTTCGATCAAATCGACGCGATGCTCGGCGGCGATGCCATTACATGGCTGCGCAGCATCACCCAGCGTCTTCAAATCCCCAAACTCAGCGCCTGGGGCATTCAAGAAGCCGATCTCGACGAAATCGCCCGCAAAGCCGCCGCTGCCAGCAGCATGAAAGCGAATCCGGTTCCGCTGACGCATGACGAGCTGGTCACGATCTTGAAGATGGCCCTGTAAAGCAGTCCAGTTGCTTTGCAACTGGTCCAAACCTCCAGTTGCGAAGCAACTGGACTACTTTTAGATGCCCCTCCACCATGAAATCCTTCCGCCTCAAACGCCTCTTCAACGCCAAGTCCAACCGCTGCTTCGATGTGGCTGTCGATCACGGCTTCTTCAACCAAGCCGGATTCCTGCAAGGCATCGAGGACATGCGCACGGTGGTGAAGACGCTCGTCGAGGCCGCGCCAGACGCGATTCAGCTCACGCTCGGCATGGCGCGTCATTTGCAGGAGATTCCGGGCCGCGAGAAGCCCAGCCTCGTGCTGCGCACCGATGTGGCGAACATTTACGGCAAGACGCTGCCCGAGAACCGCCGCTTCAGTCTCATGCTCGAAGACTGCATGTTGCAGGCCGTGCGCTACGACGCCGCCTGCGTCTGCGTGAACCTCTTCCAAATCCCCGGCGCACCTGAAGTGCATGCCGAGTGCGTCGAGAACATCCTCAAACTCAAGCCCCAGGCCGACTACTACGGCATGCCGATGATGGTGGAGCCGCTCGTGTTCCAGCCGAACGAAAAAGCCGGCGGCTACATGGTCAATGGCGATGAAACCGCCATCACCTACCTCGTGCGCCAGGCCGTCGAACTCGGTGCGGACATCATCAAGGCCGATCCGACGGATGATGTGAGCATCTACCACAAGGTCATCGAAGCCGCCTCCGGCATTCCCGTGCTCGTGCGCGGTGGTGGTCGTGTGAGCGACCGCGAAATCCTCGAACGCACCCAAGGTCTTCTCCAACAAGGTGCCTCCGGCATCGTCTATGGCCGCAACGTCATCCAGCATCCGAATCCGAAAGGCATCACCCGCGCCCTGATGGCCATGGTCCATGACGGCGCGAGCATCGAAGACGCGCTCGCGATGGTGAAGTGAGCCACGTGGGCAAAAGAAAGCCGGGGTCGCTTTCGCAAGCCCCGGCCCCGCTCGTTGTTGGTTGCGGTGATTAGTTGATGTCACCGGCGAAGCCGGCGGCATTGAGTGCGGCGGTCAGTTCAGATTTGGTGAACTCGCCCTCGACGGTGAAGGAGGTGGCCTTGGACACGATGTCGTGCTTCGTGATGCCTGAGACGGTTCCCACGGCTTTGGCAGCGGCGGTCTCGCACTTCTTGCAGCAGAGGTGCACGCCGGAAACGGTGGCCTTGGTCAGTTTGGATTCAGGCTTCGCAGCAGCGGCGGCGGGCTTGCTGGCGGATTCTTCTCCTTCGATCTTGCCAAAGTAACCGGCGGCAATGATCGCTTCGACGGCTTTCATGGCATCACCCTTTTTCTTGGTGGTGATGGTCGCCGTGGTGCTTTTCTCCGGCAGATCAACAGTGACGTCTTTGCCGACACTCGTGCCGGCTTTGATGATTCCCTTGGCACAACTGCCGCAGCAATTGTGCAGGCCGGTCATGGTGATGGTGGTCTCAGCGTGCACGGATGCGGTGAGAGCGAGGACGGAAAGCAGAGTGATTAATTTCATAAGCGAACTCTGAGACGATACGACAACTCTGTTTCTTTGCACAATTTAAATTTTAACGACGAATCGCTGTCATGAATCCTCGCGCGACGGCGGTGTCATGATACTCGCCTGCGGTGAATCCAGCTTCATCGAGCAACGCGGCATACTCGCCCGTGCTGTAGCATTTGCCCTGCGTCGAATGCATCAACAGGCATGAGTACTCGGCGACGTGCAGCGGTCCGTTCTTCGCCGTGTTGATGAATGCATCGTGAATGATGAGCAGTCCGCCGACAGGAAGAGCAGCATGCGAAACGGCGAGCAGCATCTTCACCTCGGCCACCCCCCAGTCGTGCAGCACGTTCGAGAAGAGATGCGCATCGCAGCCGGACGGCAGGCCATCAAACATGTTGCCCGTTGACACGCTGACACGATCCGCGCAGCCGCGCTCCTCGATCAATTTCGCCGCGATGCGATCCACCGGCGCCTGATCAAATGCGATGGCCTTCATGTGCGTGTGCTGAGCGGCAATCGCGCACGCGTAGATGCCGGAACCTGCGCCGATGTCGAGCAGGCAGGAGCGTCCGGCGAGATCGAGCTTCTTCGCCAGCGCCTGCGAGAGATAAAGACCCCGACAATCCATCGCGGCGGTGAATTTCCGCGCGAAATCCTCCTGCTCCATCGCCTTGTGCCAGTCGAAGGCCGCCTTGTCACCGCTCCAGCCCGCGGGCTTGTCGGTCTTGAGCACTTCGAGGAAATCACGAGCGATGGGCCGCTCATGCAGCGAGGCGTAGTAAGGCCGCACATCCCACACCGAACCTGCTCGAAGGTGTTCCTGCGCCGTTTCCGTCGCATGATACACAGCACCTTCATTTCGCACCCAGCCGTTCGCTGCGAACAATGTCATCATCGTGTCCGCCGGCCGTTCTTTAAATCCAAAGTGACCGCAGATGCCGCTCAACGACGATGGATTCGCCGACAGCCAGGTGAAGAAATCGAGACTCAGCGCCGCCGTGATCATGTTCACCGCATAGAGGCTGTCGCGGTAGCGGTAGATGTTGAGAGGATCAGTCTTGGGCGCGGAAGTGAGGTCGTGGGCCATGGTGGGGCGAAGATTCCGAGATGCCGGTCGAAAGAAACGGAAGAAATGAAAAAAGAGTTCCGGCATGCGCCCCGTTGACTTGCCTCCCAACTCCTGACAGCATCGCGCCGCCATGTCCACTCCCGCACCCAAACTCACCACCACTCACTGGCTCATCATCGTGATCGCCAGCATCGGCTTCCTCTTTGATACCTATGAGCTGCTCATGACGCCGCTCGTGGCAGCGCCGGCCATCGCCGAGTTGCTGCAACTGCCGACGAACAACCCCATTGTCACGAGCTGGATCGGGCGCCTGCTCTGGATCGCAGCGCTGTGCGGCGGGGTTTTTGGGCTGATCGGCGGCTGGCTGGTCGATCAATTCGGCCGCAAGACGATCATGGCGGCGAGCATCTTCATGTACTCCTTCTCGCCCTTCGCGGCGGCGTATGCGACCTCGATCGAGATGTTTGTCTTTTTCCGCAGCACGACCTTCATCGGCGTGTGTGTCGAGTTTGTGGCGGCGATCACCTGGATGGCGGAAGTCTTTTCCGACAAGAAGCAGAAGGAAAAGTGGATGGGCATCACACTGGCGTTTGCCTCGCTCGGCGGCGTCCTGGTCACCATGGTCAGCGCCTGGATCAACAAGCATGGCGCCGACTTCCCCCACATCGGCCTGCCTGCCGGACTCGGCTCGGACGTTCCTTCGACCTGGCGCTACCTGCTGATGACCGGCATCCTGCCCGCGATCCCGATCGCTCTGCTGCTGCCGTTTGTGCCGGAGTCGAAGGTTTGGAAAGACAAGAAGGCCTCGGGGGCGCTTAAGCGCCCGAGCTTTGCCGCCCTGTTCGCTCCGGAACTGCGCCGTGTGACGCTGGTTACCGCAGGGCTCTCGGCCTGCGCCTACGGCATCGCCTTTGGTGCGCTTCAGGTGACGGTCGCCCGAGTCACCCCGGGACTGCCGGAACTCCGTGAAGAATCCAAGGCGCTGGCTCCGCTGCGCAAGGCGGGTGAGGCACTCAACACGCAACTCAATGCGCTGAAGGCCGATGATCCCACGCGCAAGGACCTGATGGCGAAGATCAAGGAGAACTTCGGGCAGCAGTTGCCCCTCAACAAGAAGGTGAAGGAGATGGCTGACACCGTGCAGTTTCATCAGGAAATCGGCGGGCTGATTGGACGAATCCTGCTGGCCATCCTGCTCATCGTCGGCATCAGCCGCGTGGCCTTGTTGAAGGTCTTCCAGATACCCGCGCTCATCGTGTTGCCAGCCACTTATTTTTACTTCTTCGAGCAGGGCGGCAATGCCTTCCTGTGGGCCTACGGCATCTGCGGCCTGCTCACGGTAGCGCAGTTCAGCTACTTCGGTGAATATCTGCCGAAGGTCTTCCCCATGCATCTGCGCGGCACCGGCGGCAGCTTCGCCACGAACGTCGGCGGACGCATGATCGGCACCAGCATGGCCTTCGTGACGACGAATCTCGTCGCTCCCATGCTCGCCGGCAGCGGTCCTTTGCTGCCTCTGCATGTGGCGAAAGCCGCTGGCATCGTCGCCAGCGTGATCGTCGTGCTCAGCTTCGTTCTCGGCTTCCTGCTGCCGGAGCCGAAGGCTGAGGCAGAGGAGTAGTCGGCGACGCGCTGCAAAGTGGTCCGCACAGTCCTCTGTGCGGCGTATGGCAGGCCGGTGATACTCTTTCGTTGAAAAGTTCACGAGGACGGGAGTGCTTTGGGACGTGCGGCGTGAGGCTGCGTGGCGGAGCGCCGCACAGGGACTGTGCGGACCACTTTGGCCGGCTTCCGTCACACCACATCACCCGTCACTCATTCCGGACACAGCAGTTTCGTCAGGCCCCCAATCGTGCCCGCCGCTGTTGAGTCATCAGCTCTGACGAACGCGTTCTCGCGCTAAAGGGTGAACAACGTACGTGCCTGAACGCGTACTCCTGCCGCCATGATCCGATTCATCCTCACACTCGTCGCCTGTCTCGCCACATAATTGTACAGAAACAAGGGGCAACCATACATATTCGAAAATACTTATTGAAAGGAGATTTTATAAATGAAAA
>DAORHS010000306.1:0-5907 GCA_035438165.1 Prosthecobacter sp. | reverse complement strand
GGGGCTGGATCTGATGGAAAAGGTGATCAGGCGGCTGCCTTCAGAACTGTCATCAGGCAGGGAGAAGAAAGAAATCCCGGCATCAGTCGCGAGAAAACGGAGCACGTCGCTGAGCATGGCTTTGGAGAAGTCATACTGTTGAGGCGGAGCCGCACGCAGCCTGCTGGCCTCCACCTCATACTCGGGCGACATGAGATGCATCGTGCTCTCATTGAACTGAGCGCGCAGAGCAGTTCCTGACACACTCGTCAGGGCGATGCAGAGAATGATCTGGAACTTTGCGGTAATATAGCGCATATTATTGTAATTATAACATTTGTGGAAAAACAAATCAAATGCCATTTAACTCTGTCTTCACATGATTTTAAATTTATGGTGATTCTATACATTACCAAATGAATAAGTTAATAATTGCCGAATAAATCCACTTTTCCATAATTTCCATATCTTTTCCTTGAATTTAGGCATATTTGACTATTTACTGCATCCGTAATGACACCCTTCGTTTTCAGAGACGATGATTCAGCTTCACGCAGTTCGTTCTGCAGTGACGGGTTTTCATTGCTCGAGCTGGTCATCACGATCGCCATTATCGGCGTCATCGTGACCCTCGGGGTCTCTCTTATCGGCAACGACACCGCTTCTGCCCGCGTGGCCAAGCTCGAATCCGATGTTTCGACGCTGAATCAAATGGTGGCGCTGTATGTCGCAGACGGAGGCAGCGTGGCAGGTCTCACAAGTCCCCAGGCCGTGCTCGACAAAATGAAACGCATCAGGCCCCAGTCGGAATGGCAGCGCCATGTGGGAATGGCCTCGGGGAGACTGCTGGATGTGCGGCTGCGTGCGAAAATGACCTCAGGCCCGGACCATAACAACAGCCCGAGAGCGACCTGGAACCGTTCCAAGCAGCGGTTTGAACTGAGCCAGACGCAAGGAAACGCCGTCTCTGAATTCTATCTGGATGAGTCTCTCGCAGGAGCCGACTTCGGCACCGAAAAGCGCACGAAGTCCAATGTGACCTTTAACACGAAGGCCAAAGGCTGGGTGTGGGGTGCTTCTGTTTCGGACCCCGCCGCCAACTATCTCAATCCCCAGCCATTCGGCACCCCCAATCCCGCCGACGGGTTCAATCCTGACGAAGAAGCACCCCCCACGAACGAACCGCCCGCAGATCCCGGCGACGGAGGTGATGGCGGCTCTGGGGGTGGCAGTGGAGATCCAACTCCACCCACGCTCGTCAAACTGCCACGTCCGACCATCAGTCCGGCGGGCGGCACCTTCGCCTTCGCGAGTTTCCCGTCTTCAGCCACCATCAACCGCAATGGCGCTCCGCCCGAAGCTTCCAACATGATGTACCGCATCAATTCGGGCGCATGGGTCATCTATCACGGAGGCCCCATCCCCATCACGCCTGCCATGAACATCCAGGCGCGCAATGAAACAACACGGCCTGCGGAATATGCCACCAGCTCCACCATCTCCCAGACCTACTACCGCCTCACCAGCGGTTTCAGCGGCACCGGCGAGGGCAACTGGGGCAATGCCATCGGCGGCACCAATCTCGTCACCAACATTCAAAACAGCACCACCACCTCCACCTTCAAGCACGGCAATACCAAGCTCGACCTCGGAAACGGCGAGTATCTCGACGCCGGTGTTGAAAACGTGCTGAGCTTCACCCCGGAGAGTTTTGAAACCATCACACCGAACACCTGGTTCGATTTCGGCGAGCTGCAGATCCTGAACGGCACCACCTTCTACAACAGCGAGGCCTCCAACGTCACCCTCTCGGTGAATCTGACGCTGACGGAGCCTTCCCTGAGCTTCACCACGCACATCGACCTCGGTCTCACCAGCACTGAAAACACCAGTGACCGCCTCGCCAGCGCCGACATCGTCGAAATCACCAACCCCACGACCGATGTGCGCGTCACCATCGACGGTGTGGAGTACCGCCTGGAACTGTCCTGGGTCACGCTCGATCCGGGCGCGGGCGTCGTGCAGGACAGCAAGTTTCTCATCTTCGAAGGCGCCACGGCGAAGGCGCAGCTTCGTGCGCGCTTCACCAGCAATCATTAACATCCCGCAACCATGGAAGACATTCACGAACGCAGTCAACTCGGTTACCGGATGCTTCATCTGTCGAAGGACTCCGGTGTCAGCGACTTCTATGTCACGCCATGGGAGCCCCTCACCTACAAGCGCAACGGCAAGCTCTTCTACGATTCATTCATCTACCAGCCGGAGCGCCCGCTGGAGTTCACCGCCGGCTGCATTGACTACGCGTTACAGCTCGGCCCGCGCCGCTATCGTGTGAACCGCATGGTCACGCGTGGCCGTCCGCGCTGGGTGTTGCGTCTCCTGCCGGAGAACATCCCGGACATCAGCAAGCTCATGGTGCCGCCTCCGGCCATCAAGGCGTTCCTGGAGGCCAAGAACGGTCTGTTCCTCGTCTGTGGTGCCACCGGCTCCGGTAAATCGACCACGATCGCCTCGATGATTCTCGAGCGCGCCAAACGCCGCCAGGAACACGTGCTCACATTCGAGGATCCGATCGAATTCGTCTATCCCTCGGGCATCCCCTCGCTCGTCTCACAGCGAGAAATCGGCACCGACGAGCTCGACTTCAACAAATCCCTGCGCGCTGCTCTTCGTCAGGCGCCGGATGTGATTCTGGTGGGAGAAATTCGTGACGGCGAGACGGCGGAGATCGCGCTTCAGGCGGCGGAAACCGGCCACGTCGTCGTCGCCACGCTGCACACCTCCTCCGCCGCTCAAACCGTACAGCGTTATCTGAAACTCATCCCCAGCGACCGCATGGAAAACGCCATGCTCTCGTTCGCCGACTCCATCCGCGGCATTCTCTGCCAGCGTCTGCTGTTTGATGAAAACCGCGGCAAACGCTTCCCCATTCACGAGCTGCTGCTGCCCTATGACTCCGTTTGCGGCATGATCCGCCGCGGCGAGTTCAAAAACCTCGACCAGGAGCTCGAGGCGGGCTTCACACGCGGGATGGTCAGCTTCGAACGCTGCCTGAACATGCGCATGGCCGACGGCTGGAAGCCCTCCACCGCCCGCAAGACCGGCTACACCGAACATGAGGTGTACGACTTCCTTTCCAAAGAACAACTGACCTCCATTTATGCTGTTGGATGAAATCAAATCTGTCCTGAGCTTCGCCGCTTTCAAAGCCGACCCCGACGACTCTGCCGTCCCCTGGGGCAAACGCTTCGAAAGCCGCAAGTCTCTTCTTATCAATGTCAGCCGCGGTGCGGTGAGCTGGCGTTCCATCAACAAACGCGGCAAGTTTGAAGAAGGCGGCGTGCAGGAAGGCGAGTTCGCCGACGCCGCCCCGCAGCGCGCGGATGAGTGGCGCGGCATGGTGGAGGGCGGCTGGTGCTCGGTCTCCGTGAACCACCGCTTCATCATCAGCCTCGAAAACAACCTCATGCGTGGTGACAACTGCGTCAGCCTGCTGCGCACCAACCCCCGCGCCGTGCTCGGACCGAAGTACGACCGCGGCAAGCGCTACGCCATCTGCCATCATCCCGAGACCACGGCCAGCCTGCTGCTCGCCGTGGAGGAATCGCTGGTGAAGGTGACCGAAGACGTGCTCAAAACGATCAACCTGAAACCCGGACGCGTCTCCTGCGGTTTGTTTGCCATGCTGGAGCATGCCATCCTGAGCATCTACCGCGCAAGCTCCGGTGGAACGCCCTCGGACTTCGTGCTCATCGCCGCGTGCGAAGGGTCTCTGGGAGTACTCGTTCAACAGGAAGGCCAGTGGCGCGACATTCGCTGCCGCAGCGGCCTCGGCCCCGAGGCGGTGGAAACCGCGCTGCAGATCATCAGCCCTCTGCTCGCCAAGGTGCCCCAGGGCAGTCCGGTGTATTTCGTCGGCGACGGTCATGACAACAAGTTCCGCACCGAACTCATGCTGCATCTCGAAAAGGTTGGCGCGGCCGACCTCACGCAGGATGACCTGCTCTGGACCATCATCGGCGAACACTGATCCATCCCACTCCCATGAACGAATATCTCTGCCATGATTTCAAGACGCCACGAATCGACACGTCGCGTCGTCTGCCCTCGTCGTTCCGCGCCATTCCGGTGATCTTCTATGTGGCGCTGATTGGCAGCGCCTACGTGATGACGATTGACTACTTCAACTACAACAAGGCACTGAAGCAGAAGACCGACGCCGAAGAGCGCCAGAAACTCAGTGAAGCCCAGCGTGATTCGTTCAAGGACGAGAAGGCCGACCTCGAATCCGAGGCCACCAAGGCTGAAAAAGTGGCCCAGTGGATGGAGGGTGCGCGCAACATCCAGCCCATCGCTGTCAAGATCGCGCGTGCCGTGCAGACGGAGACGCGCATCACCCAGGTGGCGCTCGAGCGCAGCGAGCAGGTGCCCGCCAATCTCGCGCTCACCATCCATCTGAACGGCTCCAAGGTTTCCACGGAGCTCGCCTCCATCGAGGCAGCGCTCGGCCAGCTTCTCTACCGCTCCTATTCGCCGCAGCAGACAAAAAACGGCGATGTCGTCGAATACCACTCCACCCTCGTCCGCCAGGCAGACTAACCCCTTTCCCGTCCTTTGCCATGAACCCGAAGCAACTCGCCTGCGTCGTCCTGCTGCTGATCATCGGTGCGATGACCTACACCGCGCAGATCATCCACAACAAGGTGGCCACCACACGTGCGGCGGCGGAAGACGCCGAAACCGCGGCCACGACGGCCGAGACCGAGCGCTCGACCGCGGAGATCGAGGCCACCATGTTCAAAACGGACACGGAAGAAGTGCGCCGGTTCCTTCGCTCCTGGCTCCCGGCAATCGAGCGCGTGCAGACGCAGCAGGAGGCGGAGCAGACCATCGAGCTGAGCCTGCGTGAGCGCGGCATCAACCTCGTGCGTTCCCGCAAGACCGAATTGAAACAGACCGCCGGCAATAAAATCATCCCCAAGTCCGTCCTCACAACGCTCACCATCGAAGAAGAATTTGCCAAGGTGCTCAACTGGCTCGGCGACATCGAGCGCCGCCTGCCCACGGCGCGCATGAAAGTCGTGCAGATTACCGGCGGCAGCACGGGGCGTCAGTTGAAGATGGAGGTCTCGTTTGAAACTCCGATCTTCGACCTCGCCGCCGCAGACGCCGACAAGATCAAGGCCAAGGAGAAAGCGGCCAAGGAAAAGGACAAAGCCAAAAAATCCTAGTCCATGAACTCCATCAACAGATTGTATTTGCTCGCCGCCGTGATCTGCACCGTCACGGCATCCGCTGTCCGTGGGCAGGACGCGCCAGCCGGTGAGGAAGCGGAGCAGCGGGTGCAGTATCAGCTCGTGCTCCCCGACGAAAAGACGCCCGAAAACGTCAAGCCGGAGGAACATAACCCCTTTGAATCTGAGTCCGAAGCGCAGAACCGACTGGCCCCCGGAGACACGGAGGAGAACCGCGTTCGCGACAAACTCCTGAAGCTGCCCGTGGTCGGCACCAAGCGCATGGCGGACGGGCGCATGCGCGTGCTGCTGGGAAACATCATTCTTGAAACCGGAGGCGTCGTGCCCCCGGTGCTGCCGGAACAGCTGGTTGAATTGAAGGTAAAAAACATCACCTCGCAGTACATTGAGCTCGCCTGGCAGGAGAAGCGCGCCACCGGCCTGCCGCCCAAGCTGATGATCATCCCGATCAACATCTCACCGAAGGTGCGCTACCAGATGCTGGGGCAGACCGAAGGCGACCCCGCATACAGCAAGGGAGTCAATGCCACGATGGACCTGCCTCTACGCGACATTGGAAGTGCACCTGAGAATGCCCCGCCGGAAACCGTCGCCAATGAGCCAGCGCCACGGAGAGCCGAACCTGTTGCAGACGACCCAGCCTCTCCCTTTGCCCCGCCGATGACGAAAG
>DAORHS010000305.1:0-5909 GCA_035438165.1 Prosthecobacter sp. | reverse complement strand
AAGGCTTGCCAGTGCGCAATGGCGATGCGGAAGGCGCGGCCGTATTCGTCGTGGAGCTTCAGCCCTCGCGGGATGGCGTAGTCGGCTTCTTTCTGGTGCGCGGCCTCACCACGGGCGGCACGCTCAAGCAACTCGGGCACGAAGAGGGAGCCTTCGAGCCGGAGGGTGTCGAACGGAGTGGTGTCGGTTTTGCGGCGGCGGGACATGCGGGAGAAATGACGAAATCAGAATGAGGAATGATGAAGGGGCTGGTGTGGGATTATATCACTCCGACGGGGATCATGTGTGCTGGGCAGCTCAGGGTAGGACATACAGAATGCTCCAAAACTCAGGATGATTACAGCGCTGACGGTTTGTAGTCGCGAAGCCTTTGAAGGAAGGTTTTCAGGAATGCGTGCAAATCGTCATCGTGTGAGGGAAACTGGAAAACTTTGGCGTGGTGACTATTTTCTCGTTCCGGGAACTCGGATTCGAGTCCGAGTTCGGCGAGAATCCGGCCCGGCAAAGATTGGTCGGTTGGGCTCCAAAAGATCAGCAGTGACTGCTTCGGGAAAGAGTTCAGGACATCAACTCGGATTTCAGTGTTGCTACCGATCCTGAATCCCTTGAGGAGTAAGGCTGATCCATAGTTGGGCACAATAGCCGTAAATGGCTCGTGATTGTCGCGAACACTTTCAAACAAGCGGTGACAACGATAGGCCGGCATGTCGTTGAACATGGCTACGAGGGCTGAGGCTGTTTCGAAGTTGCCCCCGGCTCTGAGGAGGTCGTAGTATTTTTCCATCACGGGTATGTTCATGGCGTCGCTTCCGAGTTTAAGAAGAAGATCACGATATTGGCCGATCACATGAGTGACGCGGGAATCCTCAGAAGATTCCGTGCATCGCTGGAGCCATCCATTGCAGAGGTCGCGCGGGGCGTCTTCATAAGCGCACACGGGTCGAAGGAGTTTATTGATTACTTCGCGGTCCTGCCCCCACTCAGTCCGGTCCGGTTCTTTGGACTGAATCAGGGCGAGATAAACAATGGCCTCACATTCTAGTCCACGAGCTTTGACCTTCTGGAAGTATCGAGGAAGCTGCCGGTGCATGTCTGGCGCTCCGTTGATCTTGTTTTCGACGATGATTGCCGTCTGGTTCGTTTCGTCGGCAATGAGTATGTCCATTCTGTCCGGCTCCCGCTCCACAGTGGCGTGCTTATAATTCTCCGGAGTGATGGGGCAGCGGTGATGATCGCGAAGGAATTCCAGAAACAGTCCAAGGAACCGGTCTCCATGACCGTGATCACCCGCAGGGTCAAGAATCGCAGCAATGATGTCGCTGTGAAAATTCTCGCGATGATACACATCCGAGACCAGAGCGAAGGCATTGAATCCAATGTTCACTTCCCGGCGTTCGAGTGCCTGCCTGAATTCATGAGCCAGTCCGGCGATCTTCGGATCCTGAATGAAGCTCACTACGCGATCAGACATCTCTGATTCCTGCCCGGTATTCTTGATCTGCGCATTCATGTGGGTTTCCGGGTTTGGCATCAGATACCCGCAGGCAGCAGGACATAGACGCCAAGGACATCGACGGGGAGGCAGGGGGTGACTTCGTAGCTGCCGATGTCTTTGGCGGCTTCGCGGACGCGGCGGTGATCGGTGAGAAGAGCGGCGGCGCGGGAATGGGCGAGGGACTCGATGTGGGAGATTTGAGAGGTGAGAAAATCTAGGGCGAGCTGGATCTCGCGAGTGGCGGCGGATTCATCGAGGTTTGAGGCAGGCTCGGCAGCGAGCAAACGGGCGAGATCGGACTCGGGGAGCCATTGTGGACTGGTGCGACCAGAGACGGCGAGAGTGACGCATTCCTCAGCCATGAGAGTGCGGGTGACATCGCGCCGCCGACTGATGAGCTGATGACGGAGGCGCAGGACGAAGATGCTGGTGACGATGCTGACGGCAGTCGTGACGGTGGCGGCACTGCGGGCGGCGAGCGGGTGCGCGGAGCCAGAAAGCGAGTCTTCAAGGAGTGTGTCGGCTAAGAGTGAGACGATGGGGTGTGTGCGCTGAATGAAGCGAGCACCGGGCACGGGTGCCTTGGGATCAAAGTAGATGGCGATGGGTTTCGTGATGTCCTCCGATGCCAGACGCTCACGCAGGGCCTGCGGAAGGTGCTGCGGAAGCAGGCGGTAGGCGATGCGCTTGAAGGGCTCCAAGGCTGAATTGAGACGGGAGCAAGTGTTCTGGACAAAGCGCAGGATGTCTTCTGAACCACCGAGAAGAGCACGCTGCTTTTCCCATTCTGGAAGCACTTCTTCGGGTCTGAGACGGCGCTGAGCGAAAACGGTGCGGTTGGCTTTGGCGTTCTCCATGGAGTCACGCCAATGGGTGTCGAGCGTGGCGAGTTCAGGATCAGAGGTGAGATCACCGAGATCGAACTCGGTCTGGTAGTTCACCGTGCGATTCCGTTTCAGCAGGGCGGCTTTGATGAGAGCCTGGTTGATGCGCTGCGCATCGGCAGGCATGGGGACGAGAACACCAAGTTCTTTGCGGATGGCTTCGGCTTTGCGCAGGATGACGTTGAGAATGAAACCATCGACAGGATTGTCCTGACCGTAAAGCATGGTGGCGCGGACCTCACGGGCCTGCTGGCCGAAGCGGTCCACGCGGCCTTCGCGCTGCTCGTGACGGGACGGATTCCAGGCAAGGTCGTAGTGAACGACGGCGGTGAATAGGTGCTGCAAATTGACGCCCTCGGAAAGACAGTCGGTGGCGACAAGGATGGGCTGCTCCGCTTCACCAAGCAGGTTCACACGTTCCTCTCGCTCCTCGGAAGGATACTCGCCGGTGACAGCCTCGACGGTGGCGTCCTTGAACTCGGCAGCGAGATGATGGGCGACATAGCGAGCGGTGGCGATGTAGCGGCAGAAGACAACGGGGCGAAAGCCGTCTTTGAGAAGACTGCGCAAGTGCGTGATGAGGGCGGCGAGTTTGGGATCGCCTTTGGCTCCGGCAAGGAGGTGTGCAGTGGCGATAAGGGTTTTCAGCTTGCCGGCCTCATCATCCATGGCGGCAGCGGGTTCGATGTCGCTCTGGGTGAGTTCGGCACCAGCGCCGTCATAAAGGCGTTCGTCATCATCTGAGGATTCTGAATCCGCTGCGGCCTCGGATGCTGCCGTGCCGGACAGGCGTGTTTCGAGGGCCTTGGCAGCGGCGGCTGGTGATGAAGAAATACATCGCAGGAGAGCCAGCGTGGCATACCAGATCATCTGGGCGTGTTGTCCCTGCGTCTGCTCGGCACGGGTGGCGAGGCTGACACAGTAGTCGCGCACGTCATCGAAGAATGCTCCCCATGCTCCAGTGAGGGCATAGGTGATTTCGGTGGTGAAGCGACGAGGGAAGACACTGGTGTCCTGCCATTCTTCGATGTCCTTGCGTCGGCGCTGCACGAAGTGACGGGCGAGTTCATCGCGCAAGTTGCCGCGCTGATCTTTGTCATCGCGGAGTGCTGTGAATTCCGTGCGGAGAAGGGAGAGGAGATTGTAGAAGGCGTCGTTGTCGCCGGAATGCGGGGTGGCGGTGAGCAGGATCAGATGGCGATCCTCATTCGCAGCGAGCTTTTGCAGCAACTCAAAACGGAGTTGCTTGCCCTGACCCACTGCTGCGCAGGTGTGGGCCTCATCCACGATAATGCATTCGGGGGCGATGGAGAGGAAGTGTTCGCGGTGACGCTCGCTTTTGATGTAATCGAGGCTGACGACGACAAAGGGGTGTTGATCAAAGAGGCTGACACCGGGTGGCAGGGAACGCTCAACACGGTTGGCGCTGGCGGAGGTGAGGGCCACAGCTCGAATGTGGAAACGGTTCTCCAACTCACCCTGCCACTGATCCACCAGATGCGGCGGGCACAGGATGGCGCAGCGAGTGATTTCGCCACGATCCAGCAACTCGCGCACGATCAGACCGGCTTCGATGGTTTTGCCAATACCCACGTCATCGGCGATGAGCAGGCGCACCACCGGCAGCCGCAGGGCCATGAGCAGTGGGACGAGCTGATAGGCGCGAGGCTCGACGGCGATGTTACCAAAGGAGCGGAACGGGCCAGCGCCATTACGCAGCTTCAGGTGGATGGCATCACGAAGCAGCGTGGCAGCCTGGTGACTGCCATGGCGCGAGGGATTGGGCAGTGGGAATGTAGCAGGCTCGGGTGGCGTGAGTTCGAGATCTGGCAGGATAAGGGCGATGTCATCTTCTGAGCCGCCAAGGGGACGAAGTGATAGCGCCTCGGGTGAGGAGCCGGGCTGGACGACCCATTCTCGACCTCGGGCACGAACCAGGGCACCAGGAGAAAATTCGGCGATGGCAAGGCTCATGCGGGAGAAGATGGAATGCCGAAGACGGAGACGTGAGCGGCAAAGATGGCCGGCCACTGAGCGCTGTCAGGCGGGAAGACGATGATGGTGAAACCACGGTCTTGAGCGTAGTCGGTGGTGGGAGCCGTCGGAGGTGAGAGAAAGACGAGAGCACGAGCCGCCTGATAGGCGGCATCGGCGATTGCGGCGCCGCCATTGATCGAAAAAGCGAGCTGATCGGGCTTGCGCAAATTTAAGCTGGCAAGGCCAGTGAGCCAGACTTCGAGTGGCAAGGGGTCTTCGCCAGTGGTGGCATCGGCTGCCATGGCTACTGGGTGAAGGGGCTGCACGGTGGCATTCGCCAGCGCGGCAAGGAACTTCACTGCACCAGCGTTACGGCGGTCAATGATCTCATGGTCAGGCTGGTTGTAGTAGGACAGGAGGCACTGATAGCAGCCTGCCTCGCACTGGATGGCATCAGGTCCGGCATTCGCACCGGCGAGGTCTTTGAGGTGATCAGGGTGGACCTCATTTCCAGAGATCTCGTAGTGCATGAGACTGAGCGCGGTGCGTGCGGCCTGGGCAAGCTGGGTGGCGTCGGTGGCGAGGCGGTTGAGCACGCCTGCGCCGCCCTCAGCGGCCTCGTAAAAGAGTAGCGAACGCCGCTCCTGCGGAGAGGGCAGGGCTTCGACCACAAGTTCGGCAGACTCGATCTGGAAAGTCTGCTCGATGCCGCGTTTGAGCGCGGCTTGAATGGTTGCCATAGATGCTTGTGGAAGCGGATCTGGCGGCGTGATGATGAGAATGTTGCGGTGGTCTTCGACAAAGGGCACGATGCGCTGGGATGCTGACTGCTTTTCCTTGGGCTCATCGGGGGCATCTTCGGAGTCGCCTTCGGCATCGGGTTCGTCCTGCTTGCTCCACTGGCCGGTGAGCGGATTGATGTAGAATCCCAGTTGTTTCTTGTCTTTGCGGCGACGCCAGCCGCGATTGATGCGCCACAGCGAGGCGGCTGGTGAGTAGGTGAGTTTTGCCACGGCCTCATTGCCGCTCATGACATCAGCTTCCTGCTTGTCAGGGGCTCCACCAGGGCCGGGCAGGAAGCGGTAGGTGGTGATGATGTCGAAGCCCTGACGCTGGCGATCCTCGTCATTCACCGAAATGCGCTCCACGGGTTTGGTCTCGACGGTCTCGATGCGGTAGAGTTCGTTGACGCGGCTCTCCACAGCGAAGACCTCGCCGCAGTTATCGCAAACGTGGTGCTTCGGCTCGGGATCTTCCGGTTTGCCGAGATGGCCATAGCCGCAGTGCGTGCAGACGAGGGCATTGAGCGTGGCGAGCCGCGAGTCCGATGTGATGTGGTCGGCGGCAGTGACGTTCAGCTTGGCACGCACGACGCGGAACATGCGGCCTTCATGGTAGATGAGGCTGCGCGGACCGAATTCGGAGAGCGCAAGAAACCGTGGCCGACTGACCATGCTGCCCGAATCATCCTTACCACTTTTGGTGCGCCCCTGTGCGGATATCCAGGCCATCAGAGGAAGACGTGGAAAATTGTAGCCGGGCAGGAAACCTTG
>DAORHS010000304.1:0-5924 GCA_035438165.1 Prosthecobacter sp. | reverse complement strand
CATCATCCTGCACAGCGTCAAGCCGCCGGACGGGCAGGGGTCCAGCGCTGAGTCCCGCAGCATGATCAGCGAATACGGGCTCACCACGCGTGACATCCAGCAGATCCGCCAGACCGTGCCCGGCATCAGCATTGTGGTTCCCAGCCGCTACGTCTTCGAAAACATCTGGAATTTCGACCGCAGCATCGATGGCCAGATCATGGGCGTGCTGCCCATCTATCCCGAGATGCGCAACCGCAGGGTTGTCCAGGGGCGCTTTTTCACCGAGCTCGAAATGAACGACAGCGTCCCGGTCTGCGTGATCAATCAGACGGTCGCCGCGCGGCTTTTCCCGCTCTCCACCCCCACCGGCAAGTCGATCCGGGTGAAAGGCTTTTACTACAAGGTCATTGGCATCATTCAGGACGAGGGCCAGATGGTCGGCACGGATGCTGGCAGCCCTTCGGGTGACTCACAGGCGCAGATTTTGATCCCGTTCGTGACGCTGATGGATCAGTACGGCGAGGTCTTTTTTCGCTACCGCACCGGCAGCTTCGAGGCGGAAAAAGTCCAGTTCCACGAGGCCGTCATCCGGGTCGAGGATGTGAAACAGGTCGAGAGCCGTGCCGAGGCCATCCGCCACCTCATGAGCACGAATCACAAGAAGGAAGACTGGCGCATCATCGTGCCCGTTGAACTGCTGAAGCAGGCCGAACGCACCAAGCAGATCTTCAGCATCGTGCTCGGCAGCATCGCCGCCATCTCGCTGCTCGTCGGCGGCATCGGCATCATGAACATCATGCTCGCCAGCGTCACCGAGCGCACGCGGGAGATTGGCATCCGCCGGGCGCTGGGGGCGCGGCAGGCCGACATTGTCGTCCAGTTTCTCATCGAGACCGTGCTCCTCGCCGGCGTCGGGGGCGTTCTTGGCGTGGCCCTCGGCCTCGGCATTCCGATGGCCGTGCAAAAATTCGCAGGCGTCACCACCATCATCAAGATGTGGTCGCCCATCCTCGCGTTCTCCATCTCCGTGATCACCGGCATCGCCTTCGGCATCTACCCGGCACGGCGTGCGGCGCAGATGAATCCGGTCGAGGCGCTGCGCCACGAATAATCCGTGACCCCGTCGCGGTCAGTGTCCGTTGTTCTTGGTTTGCAAAGCCACGCCCCGCCCATCGAGATGAAAGGAGCGCCACAACCATGAACCGACCACCCCATCAGCCCACGCCGCCCCAGGCTGAACATCGACCAACTCTCGGCCACCGCTGGCTCCTGCCTCAAGCCCTGCCGCCATTATCACCGTGCCTTGTCGAAGCGTTTTCCTTTCGAGATCTTCTACACGGTGGAGGACGAAATCGTGAAGGTTCGGGCGGTGGTGGGCTGCCGCCGCCGTCCTTCCTGGATTCGCAAGCACCTTCGCGGCGCATGAGCCTGCCAAGTTTGGCATACTTGCCTCCGATTTTGGAATTGTTTGCTCTCACGTGAAAGCATGCTGTTTTTGACCACTATGGTTCACAGTTCGCAGTTCTTGGTTCACGGTGTGAGGAGGGCGCTCTGGCTCATTCTCTTCGCCCTTGGCTCTTCGCTCTCAACGGCGAAGGCGCAAACGGGTCTTCAGATCCAGCTCGTCTCCGAGCAAACCGCCATCGTTCCCGGCAAACCCTTCACCGTCGGTCTCTGGCTCGATCACGATCGCGGCTGGCACACCTACTGGCGCTTTCCCGGCATCGTCGGCGTGCCGACGCAGATGAAATGGAGTCTGCCGAAAGGCTGGAAGGCGGGCGAACTCGTTTATCCCGAGCCGGAACGCACGCTCATGTTCAAGATCAAGGCGCAGGGCTTTGATCGCGATGTCATGCTGCGCACCGAACTGACTCCGCCAGCAAATCTGAAGATCGGCGATCAAGTCACGCTCACCGGCAAAGCTTCCTGGATGTGCTGCGGCAACACCTGCCATCCCGGTTCGATGGACCTCAGTCTCACACTGCCCGTCGCTGAGACCGCCGAGTTGAACAACAAGTGGCACAAGCTGCTCAATGAAGAACGTGCGCGGGTCGAACAACGCAGCGATGCCTGGACTGCCGCCGCCATTGAGAAAGGCGACACGATCACTCTCTCCCTCAAACCTGCTTCCGCCGAAGCCCGGCTTCCCAAAAACCAGCGCGAAGCCGACAAGATCATCGTCTTCACCGAAGATGGCTGGTTCGACACCGACAAGCCGCAGATCATCCAGCGCCACGACGACGGCAGCCTCACGATCAGCCTGATCAAGGCCGACGCTTACCTCGGCGACAAACCGCCGAAGACCTTGCGTGCCATCGTGCGCAATGACGATGGCTGGCGGCAGGATGGCAGGCTGCGCTGCCTCCAGATCGCGCCGCGTATCCAACGTGGAGGTTAGGCCTCCGGCCTGACAACGGACAGAGGCGTCCCGCCTTTTTCCCGGACTAAGGCGGGACGCCTCGATCCGGCAGACAGGCAGGATGCCTGCCCTCCGGTTGACAGGCTGGAAGCCTATCCTCCAACTTGCGCCCGCAGCAGCCACTCGCCAACTTGCCGAATGAGCTTTCGTGACGGGCCGCCGAACTTCGATCCTCTCGACTGGAGCCGTCCCATCCTTAAATACCGCCGCAAGCTGCCGCATTGGATTCAGGAGGGCGCGACCTACTTCGTCACCTTCCGTTTGGCCGACTCACTGCCGAAAGAAAAGCTGCGGGAGCTGGAGCGTTTTCGCGAGGAATGGCTGCAATCACACTCGCCTGATGATGACGAAACCTGGCAGGAACTGCGTCGCGAAACGATGCGTCGCGTGGATGAGTGGCTGGATGCCGGATCGGGCGAGTGCTGGCTGCGTGATCCTGTGTGTGCCGGCATTGTGAGTCGTGCGCTGCATCATTTTCATGAGCAGAGGTGTTTCCTGTCATGCTTTTGTGTCATGCCGAATCACGCGCATGTGCTTGTGCGTCCCTTCACGGGCTTTGATCCGGCGGCTTTGCTGCATTCGTGGAAAAGCTTCACTGCCAAGGAGATCAACAAGCATCTGGGACGCAGTGGCGAAGTCTGGGAGGCGGAGAGCTATGACACGCTGGTGCGGGACACGGAGCACTTGTGGAAAGCCGTGCGTTACATCGGCAAGAATCCCGCCAAGGCGGGGATTCCAGAGGAGCGGTGGGCGCGTTTTATCCACCCGAGTTGGCAAGATGCGGGTTGGGGATTCAAAGATGGCTGAAGGAGGTCAGGCATCTTGCCTGACAATGGACAGAGGCTTCCAGCCTTTTCCGATCAAAGGCGGGACGCCTCGATCCGGTTGACAGGCTGGAAGCCTATCCTCCGTGCTTGAGGTCCTTATAAACCCCGAAGTCGTTGAAGAAGAACTTCTTCGCCAGCCAGTACATCCAGTGCTTCTCGGGGATCTCCTCGCCTTCGCGCCACTGGCTGGTTCTCGGCGTCATGCTTTCGATCTCGGCCATGGCGGTCTGGCGAATCGTCGAATCTTTCGCGGTGTGCTTGGTCACGACGGCTTTGACGAGGTCGGGGCGTTCCAGGACGATGCAGCCGCGCGTGTTGGCGGACGCGATGTTGCGGAAGTCGCGGAGGAATTCGGACTTGGTGAAGACATCGAAGAGGTCGTCGGTGGTGCGAACGCTTTCTTTGGCGAACTGGATGATCGGGCAGGGCTCGATGGCACCGGTGGGGCTGATGTGGTGGCTGATGCCGTTGGCCATGGGGCAGAGAGCCTGGCCCTGGTGGTCGTAGTAGGCGTCCACGATGGCGATGGGCATCTTGGCGCGCATGTTGACGACGAATTTGCGCACCTGCGTGATTTGATCGGGCGTGAGAGCGAGATCGGCGCTGATCTTGGGGCCGACGGGGCGGTAGGTGTGATACCAAGCGTAATGGACGCCCATGTCGATGAGTTTGCGCAGCCAAGATTCGGTGAGCAGGTCGTCGATGTTCGTTTTGCAAAGGCTGGTGGCCACGCCGGTGAGGACTTTGGCGTCGAGGCAGTTTTGCAATCCGCGTAAGGTGCGGGTGAGCACGTCCTTGTTGCCACGGCGTTCGTTGCTGACGATCTCGGTGCCTTCGATGCTGACCAGCGGCGTGATGTTGCCGAGCTTGCGCATGTTGGTGGCGGCCTTCTCGGTGATCATCTGGCCGTTGGTGAAGACCTGGAAGTAGGCGTCCGGGTGCATCGAGAGAAAGTCGAACAGCTCGGGATGCATGAAGGGCTCGCCGCCGAGGATGCCGAAGAACGCATTCCCGCGCCGTTTGGCATCGTTCACGATCTTGTTGAGTTCGTCGAGATTGAGCGACTCACGCGGTTTGTCCACATCCACCCAGCAGCCCTGGCAGCGGAGATTGCAGGAGTTCAGGATGGAGATGTAGAAGAAGGGCGGGAAATACTGCCCCTGCTTCATGCGCTGCTTGTGCAGCATGACCGAACGCGCCCCCTTGTAGCCAAAATTCCAGCCGATCTTCGCGAGACAGAGCGGATCGACAGTGCGGAGGATGCGTGAGGTGAGGGAAAGGAGCATGGGGGCAAATGAATACGTTCAAGAGGTCATGTTGTGCTCAAAGGTCAAGGTGGGAGGCCACAAAAAGCAGCCGGAGTATCGCAAGGCAGGCACGGCAGGTTTCATGAGCAGGTGTAGTCTGACCCCGGAGGTTATTTGATGAGTCATCCTGCCCACCAACCCGATCTAGGCACTCACAACCACTGGCGCAGGGTGCTGTGGGTGGTTTTGATCATTCTGCTCGTCCTGCTGGCACGCCGCATGGCGGGAGCTGCGGATGCATGGCAGACGGCGGACAGTCTGCTCATGGGTGGAAAGGCCAAGGAAGCGGCCGTCGCTTATGAAAAGCTGATCCGGCAGAAGCCGGGTGATGCGCGGGCTTACATGGGGCGTGGGCGGGCGCGGTGGCGGCTGGGTGATTTGGACGGTGCCATTGCCGATCTTACCAAAGTAATCGAACTGACGCCGAAGGATTCGAGCGCCTTCAACAATCGCGCCCTGGCCTATGAAGGCAAAGGGCAGCGTGACTTGGCCTTGGCGGATTACGCCAAGGCGATTGAGCTGAATCCGAAGAACGCGCTGCTCTACTTTAACCGTGCGCTCACATGGAGCGCGGTCAAAGAGCCTGACAAGGCGTTGGCGGATTATACGTCGGCCATCGAGCTGGACCCAAAAAAAGGCGGCTTTTACGTGAACCGCGCGGAGTTGCTGACGATTCGCGGTGAGTACGAGAAGGCGGTGGAGGATTGTGACAAGGCCATCGAATTGGACGAGAAGGACGCCGCAGCCTATTTTTATCGTGCCATGGCTTACGATCAAATGGGTGAGAATGACCGGGTGCTGGAGGATTATGACAAGGCGGTGGAACTCGGACCGAAGGTGGCGAAGTTTCATAACAACCGAGGTTTTTTCCTGCTGAATCGTGGCGACAACGAGGCGGCCATCGAGAGTTTTAACAAGGCGCTTGAGCTGAGCCCGACCGGCACGATCTACCTGAACAATCGTGGTCAGGCGTGGCTGAACTTGGGAGAGCAGGGGAAGGCGATGACAGACTTTGACAAGGCGATCCAGCTCAATCCCGAGCACGCCAAAGCGTATCGCAATCGCGCGGGCGGCTGGCTGGCGATGGGTGAGTTTCAAAAGGCCATTGCAGATGCCACGAGGTGCCTTGAACTGCTGCCGACCGAGTCGCGAGCATTGCTCATTCGTGCTGAGGCACGCGAAGCAATGGGTGATAGTACCAGAGCCAAGGAGGACATGGAGCGTGCGACGATTTTGGGGCCGCAACCACCGCTGGGCGTCGCGGCCTGGGTGCCAGTGGACATCAAGAGTCGCGAAGAGGCTGCCATGAAGGCCGTGTTGGAGGACGCTTCGCCGGAAAACCGCCAGCGGATGGCCGTGGTGCGACATGACCGTGCGTTTGCGACCCTC
>DAORHS010000303.1:0-5950 GCA_035438165.1 Prosthecobacter sp. | reverse complement strand
TCGCCGCCTTGCAGCCCGAATGGGTCATCGGTGTCGGTGCCTTCGCCGAAGAACGTGCGCTACGTGCCAAAGAAGCCATGAACGGCACTTTCAAAACCGGCCGCGTCCTCCACCCCAGCCCCGCCAGCCCCGCCGCGAATCGTGACTGGGCCGGTGCCGCGACGAAGCAGCTCGTGAAGCTCGGAGTTTGGGAGTGAGCCAGGCCGGCCTTGCCGAGAGATTGTTTTGAGTCCGAGTGGAAGACCTCCACTCTATTTCACCAGCGGCTGATATTTGTCCGGGTCACGCTTCCTGAGTTCTGCCTGAAGCTGCTCGATCATTTCCGCCATCCGGCGCATCTGCTGGCGCATCTCCTCCAGTTCGGCGTGGGCTTTCATTTCGCCGGGGTGTTTGCCTTCCTTGCCGTGGGCCTCGGCCTGTTCGCGCTTCATGCGCTCCTCCATCTCGCGGCGCATGTTGTGGGCGTTTTCCTCGATGTTTTTGGCCGGTTCGTGCAAACCGGCCAAGTGCAGATGCTCCGCAGCCTGCATGATGTGGTGCAGGCGCTCGCCCTCCGGGCCTTTGCCGGGGAAGGGCATCTCCTTGCCCGGATGTTTCTCCGCGTGCTTTTCGGGCTTTTTCATGCCCTCATGCTCGTGCAGCTCGCGCTGAATTTTTTCCGCCTGCTCCATCAGTTCCTTCGCTTCGTCGATGCGTCCGGCGGCCTTGGCGTCGCGGGCGCGTTCCATCAGGCCCTGCAGCGCCTGCTTCGGGTTTTCCTTGGTGTCCTGGGCCAATCCCCCGCATGCGAGGGCGAGGCCGGTGATGATGCATGTGATCGTCTTCATGGTGGCATGCAAACGCCGCCGGTCCGGCCGATCTTCCCAATCCCGGCATCCGGCTCGTCGGCTCGCAGGACGGCATCCATTGGGACTTCGCCAACGACATCCGCATCGCGAAACTCTCCAGCGATACGCACAACACGATCCACTACGATGCGGAGCACGACGAGTACGTGATGTTCTGCCGCTCGAAACACATCTACCGCGCAGCCGGGCAGACGAAGGAGATGATCAGCAGCGGTGAATCACGGCGCGGCATGTCGCGCATGAGCAGCAAGGAGCTGTGGACCGAATGGAACGTGCGCCCGCAGACGATCCTCATGCCCGACGAACGCGACGCGGAGCTGGGCTACTATTACTTCATGGCGATGCCCGTGCATCGTCACGCGGGCATCTGGTGGGGGCATCTCGCGCCATTTTTGTGGAATGATCTCTACGCCAGCGAGATCGCCTGGAGCCGCGACGGCTGGGATTTTCAAAGGCTGCCCAAGCGCGAGCAGTTCATCGTGCTCGGCCCCGAGGGCGCGTGGGATCACTCTGAATCATGCCACATGCAACAACACCCATGCTGTGGCGTTTCATCGAGCATGAAAACGCTCGGCAACATCGCGCGCCTTCTCGCGCTGATGGCGGTCATGGCAGGCACCTTCGGCCGTGCCGATGACAAGGTGAAACCGCCGCCTGCGAACCCCGCTGAGGTGGCCAAGAATGCTCCGGCGAAAGCACCGCCTGTGAAGCCGCCGACGGAGGCGGAGCTGCGTGCGGTGATCACCAAAGGTCTGGGCTTCCTCGCCAAAGAAGGCGACGAGTGGATGACGGCCAAGAATTGCAACAGTTGTCACCACATGCCCGAGCTGCTGTGGAGCCATCGCGAAGCAAAACGGCGCGGTTTTGCGGTGGACCCGAAGAAGTTCGACGAATGGCTGGAGTGGTCGGTCGAACGTGCGACGGACAAGAAGCCCGGACTCGAAGAAGCGGCGCTCATGATCCTCGCCATGCCGGAGCGGCCTGCACCGGAACTGACCAAGCTGCTCGCTGCCGAGCAGAAACCCGACGGCTCATGGAGTCCTGCGGGGCAGTTTTCCGGCATGCAAAAACGCGGTGCGCCCGATGCGCAGGCCAGTTCGACGCGGCTCAATCTCATCGCTCTCGCGACACTGAAAGAAGCTGCGCCTCAGTCTGACGCCGCTCATGCGAAGGCCGCGACGATGCTTCAAAAGAAAGACGCGCCCACGTCGATGGAGTCGCTGGTGTTCCGCACGCTCTTCGCACGACGTTTGGGCAAACCGGAGGAGGCGACGGCCTTGATCCAGGACATCGTGAAACGCCAGCGCAACGACGGCGGCTGGAGTTCGTTCCTCGGCGAGAACATGAGCGACGTGCTCGCCACCGGCCAGGTGTTGCATGCCTTGCAACCCGCCGCCGCCGATCCGGCTGTCGCCAATGCCATCGCCCGTGCGCAGCACTGGCTGCTGCAGACGCAGCGCGAGGACGGAAGCTGGCCCATCGACATCACGCACATCAGCAAGCAGGACCGCAGCGGCCCGGCGAAGGCGAAGTCCTTCAAGGACGCCACGGACATCTACATTTACTGGGGCAGCGGCTGGGCGACGATCGGCCTGCTGCAAGGCGTGCCGGTGAAGTAGCGAGGCACGCCGTGCTTGCCGCCTGGGAAATCATCGTCTATTCCTCGCGCCCTATGTCCGCCATCCCAGCCGATTTCCCGAATGTCACTGCCGTCACGAAAGCGAACGTCTATTTCGACGGCAAAGTCGTCAGCCACAGCATCCTGTTCCCGGATGGCAGCAAGAAGACGCTCGGCCTGATCTATCCCGGAGACTTCCACTTCGGCACCGCGAAAGCCGAGCGCATGGAGATCGTCGCAGGCGACTGCGTGGTGAAGCTGGATGGCAGCGAGGCCAAAACGACCTACACCGGCGGCCAGTTCTTCGATGTCTCCGCGAACAGCGGCTTCGACATCTCAGTCAGCGGCGGCATCTGCGAGTACATCTGCTCGTTTCTCGACTAAAGCGGGAACCTTCACACTTTCTTAACTCCTTGGGGTCGCCCGTTCACTGGCGGTGCGGCCTGGCGGATGAACCGTGTCGTTGTCATGAACGACAACGACAAGTCCGGCCTCCACAAGCTTTCCACCGCCACCCTCGTCATTGCGGCGCTCGGCGTGGTGTTTGGCGACATCGGCACCTCGCCGATCTACACGCTGAAGGAGTGCTTCAGCCCGCACAGCCCGCATCACGTCGCCGCGACACACGAGCACATCCTCGGCGTGGTCTCGCTGGTGCTGTGGGCACTGATTTTGCTCATCTGTGTGAAGTATCTCGTCTTCATTCTGCGGGCGGACAACAAAGGCGAGGGCGGTGTGCTCTCGCTCATGGCGCTGGCCTCACATGGCATGAGCGAGACCTTGAAACGGCGCGCTGTCATCGTGCTGCTCGGATTGTTCGGCGCTGCGCTGCTCTTTGGTGACGGGATCATCACACCGGCCATTTCGGTGCTTAGTGCCGTGGAGGGTCTCAAAGACGGCGGATTGCTCGGTGTGGCTCCGACGGATGCGCTGGCGGCTGAGGCGTGGAATCATCAGATGCAGTGGCTCATCATGGGCATCACCATCGTGATTCTCATCGTGCTGTTTTCGGTGCAGTTTCTCGGCACAGCCAATGTGGGGCGCTTTTTCGGCCCGATCACGGGTTTGTGGTTTGTCAGCCTCGCGGTGCTCGGTGTGTCGCAGCTCTTTCACGGGCCGGAAATCCTCGCAGCCTTCAATCCCTGGCATGGCTGGCACTTTTTGACCACCGGCGGTCATGCTGGCTTCGTCATCCTCGGCAGCGTTTTCCTCGCCGTGACCGGTGGTGAGGCCTTGTATGCCGACATGGGCCACTTCGGTGCCGGACCGATCCGTCGCGGCTGGTTCTCGCTCGTGTTTCCAGCCCTCGCGCTGAATTACCTCGGCCAGGGAGCTCTTTTGATGAAGCAGCCCGATCTCGCCCACGCACCCTTTTTCCAAATGGCCCCCGGCTGGGCCACGCTGCCGCTCGTGCTGCTCGCCACCGCCGCCACGGTCATCGCCTCGCAGGCGCTCATCACCGGCACTTACTCGCTCACGCTCACGGCGGTCCAGCTTGGCTACCTGCCGCGTTTGAGCATTCGCCACACCTCGGAGCATGCTCGCGGGCAGATTTACATCCCGCTGGTGAACTGGGTGCTCATGCTCGCCTGCCTCGCGCTCGTGCTCGCCTTCCGCACCTCGTCGAATCTCGCCGCCGCGTATGGCGTGGCCGTCACGATGACCATGCTCATCACCACCATCTTGTTCTACTTTGCCGCGCGTCATCTGTGGAAGTGGTCGCTGCTCAAAACGCTGCCGTTGTGTGTCGTGTTCGGCTTGATCGAGATCGCCTTCCTCAGTGCGAATCTCGTGAAGTTCTTCGATGGCGGCTGGTTCCCGCTCGTCGTCGGCGCGGTGATCTTCATCGTCATGACGACCTGGGCCATGGGCCGCCGTCTGGTGCGCGCCTCGATGGAGAAAAGCTCGCTCACTCAGGAAACACTCTGCGAGAGCCTCAAGCGCCGCCCGCCCATCAGCGTGCCCGGCACCGCCATTTTCATGACGAGCACTCAGGGCCGTGCCCCTATTGCCTTGCTGCACAGTTTGAAGCACTACCAGGCCATCCACCAGCGCGTCATCTTCATGACCCTCATTACTGAGGACGAGCCCTGGGTGCCACCGAGCCGTCGTGTCGAGGCCGAAAGCCTCGGCGAGGGCTTCTGGCGCGTCACCGGCCGCTTTGGCTTCATGCAGAAGCCTGATGTGCCGCGTCTGCTCCGTCAGTGCGCCAACCACGGCCTCGAAGTCGAGGCGGAAAAAGCCACCTTCTTCCTCGGCCGAGAAATCATCATCCCCAGCGTGACTTCGGGCATGGCCCGCTGGCGCAAACACCTGTTCTCCTTCGCCAGCAAGCTTGCGCAGCAGCCGGCGACGTATTTCCAAATCCCTGTTGGTCGAGTGATCGAGTTGGGGCAACAAGTGGAGATCTAATTCATCATGAGCACGAAGTCCGAGACGCCCAAACCAGCCCGCGAACCGGTGCCGGCGCATGTGGTCGGCCAGTTTAGCTGGGGATTGACGATCCTCTTTGTGCTCGCCTCCGCGTGCTGGATTCTGCTGCCTTACACGGGCTACCAGTTCTCCGCGCTGGTGTTTTTGATGACGATCGTGCTGGCGGGGACGCGATGGAATCGCGGACCAGTGCTGGCCATGGGCGTGGTGAGCGCGCTGGTGTGGAATTTCCTTTTCATCCCGCCGCAGTTCACGCTGCACATCGAGAAGCCGGAGGACATGATGTTGTTCGGGTTGTTTTTCGTGGTGGCGTTGAGCATGGGGCATCTCATCACGCGGTTGCGCGAACGTGAGGCGGCACTGGAGCAGCATCATGCCGAGCGCGAACAATTGCTTGAAGCCAAACACCGCGCAGAATTGCTCGCGGAATCCGAGCGGCTGCATCGCACGCTGCTCGACAGCGTGTCGCACGAGCTGAAAACGCCCATCGCCATCATCCGCACGGCCTTGGACGGCCTGGGACAGGGCAATCCCTACGCGGTGGAGATTGAGACGGCCAACCGCCGCCTCCAGCGCATCGTGGAAAACTTTTTGGAGATGACCCGCGTCGAGTCCGAGGCGCTGAAGCCACGTCCCGACTGGTGCGAGGTCATCGACGTGCTCGATCAGGCCACGAAGCCTCTGGAACGCGAGCTTGCCGCGCATTCATTGAACGTCAGCGGAGTCGCCGACATGCCGCTGGTGATGCTCGACAGCCGACTGCTCGCGCAGGCATTCGGCAATGTGCTGCACAATGCCACGCTCCATGCGCCTGCGAACACGCCGGTCGAAATCACGGCTTCATTGGTGAACGCACCCTGGAGCTTCGTGTGCGCGATCACGGCCCCGGTTTGCCTCTGGGCAGCGAGGATCATCTGTTCGACAAGTTTTACCGCGCTCCCGATTCACCCGCCGGCGGCACCGGGCTGGGCCTTGCCATCTCACGCGGCTTGATGCGGGCGATGAAGGGTGACATCGAAGCGCGGAACCATCCTGAAGGCGGCGCGGAGTT
>DAORHS010000302.1:0-5952 GCA_035438165.1 Prosthecobacter sp. | reverse complement strand
CGCCTCAAAGGCGTCGGCGTCTGGTCTCAGCAAACCGCCGCCCTCTTTCGCGTCTCGATCCAGCGTGCCGACCTGCTCCACCGCCGTCCCGAAGTCAGCTCCGCCTCCTTCCGCCGCCCCCGCGACCCCGGCGGGCAGATGGAGTTGTTTTGAAGGGGGCTCAGTCTGATTGGAAACAGGCGAATTGTGCTTCGCCGTTGAAACAGCCGCGATCCCAGTCTCAGGCTCGATCACATCCACCCACCGAACAAGCCATCCAAGTCGTCGGCCTGCAGCCAGACTTCACGTCTCATGGTGCTCGCCTCATTTGAGCGGGGCTGTTTCCACGATTGTTTGAACGTTTTTTGGGCGCGCCCCACTCTTGTTGGCTCAACTCGACTGCACCTTCTCTTAATCTGAACCCTGCATGAAGCCGACGCACGCCCCGATGGATGCAGATGCAACCTTTCACCGCGAGGTGTTGGGCTGGTGTGTGAAGCAGCGCCGTCTGGCCCGTCGTCTCTCCCAAGAGGCGCTGGCGGATCTGGCGCTCATTTCCTGTGAAGTGGTGCAGCATATGGAACGCGGGCAGGATGTTCGTGAGGGCATCCAGATGCGAATCTGCTGGGCTCTGGGCACCTCCATCGTGGAACTGGCCTCGGAGGTGGATCGCGTCAAAGGGGACTGGCAGAAGAACGGGCGTCCGCAGGAAGGCAGCGACGCCCAGATCACGGTTGGTCTTGCGCAGACCGGGGTGTGATGAGCAGACTGGCGTATGGCAGCCATCTGGAATCGTGGAGGCTTTCGGAAAGCCGTTTCCCCTGCTACTCGCCAATGCAGTAAAGCGTTCTCGCGGAGCGGAGGAAGAGCTGACCGTCGCTGATGGCGGGCGTGGCGCTGTGATCGGAAGTGTCGCCTTCGATGCGATTGCGGGCGACGAGTTCGAACTTGGGACTGAGTTTGGTGACGATGACTTCGCCTCGGCGTGTGACCTGGAAGAGATGGCCGTTGGCCGCGACGGGAGATGCGTAGTCGCCGCCGCCCGTGCCACCGCCGCGGCGTCCGCCACCGAAGCCACCAGAACGACCCGTGGAAGCAACTTCGCCCCCTCCCATGGATTCGATGCGTTCGTTGTAAACTTCCGCGCCGGTTTTGGCATCGCGGCAGACGGCGAGGGAACTGTTGACCCAATAGAGATGCCCTTCCCAGACGATGGGCGTGGGAATGCGCGGGCCGTTGGAGCCGGTCCAAAGCGTGTGTGTGGCGCTGACATCGCCTTTGCCGCCGGCCTTGATGGCGACAGAGCCGCCACCGCGTTCGCCCAGGGTGAAGACAATGCTGCCGTCGGCGACGACACTGTTGCAGACGGAGTCGCTTTGCAGCCCCTGCGCATACCAGCGCAGCTTGCCAGTGTCAGGATTGAATCCCCAGACCTCGCCGGGGACGGAGATGACGAGTTCGTCGCCATTTTCACCCTTGGCGATAACAGGCGTGCCCCAGGTGCTGGCAAAACCTTCGGACGGCGCCTTCCAGAGCTGCTTTCCGGTGTTTTTGTCGAAGCCTAAAAGAGCCTGAGCTTCGACGACGGCGGGAACAATCAGCACATCGCCATGCAAGATGGGACTGGAGGCGGTGCCCCAGCCGCGGCGGTCGTCCCTGTCGCCGACCTCGGCGTACCATAACTCTTTGCCGCCGAGATCAAAGGCATGCACGCCTGATTTGCCGAAGAAGGCGAAAACCTTGCTCCCATCGGACACCGGAGTGTGGCTGGCGTAGCCGTTTTGTGCGAACATGCCGCCGTATTGCTCTTCGGGTTGTTTCGCGGGCACGCTGCGATCCCAGAGAATTTTGCCCGAGGCACGGTCGAGGCAGATGAGGTGGCGCTTCAGCGCGGTGATGTCGCCGGAACGTTCACCGTTGTCCGCGTAACCGGTCCAGCAGGTGACGAACACGCGATCACCGACGACGATGGGACTCGATGAGCCGGGACCGGGAAGATCGGCTTTCCATTTCAGATTCTTCGTGGCGCTCCATTCCACCGGCACCGGCTTGTCATCCGGCGCGACGCCGCCGCCGTTCGGACCACGGAAGCGCAACCAGTCGGCGGCGTTGAGTTGCGTGCAGGCAGTGACTGACAGGACGAGAAAACAAAGGCGCGTGCTCATGGGAGCATTGAACGCGGCGGCCCGAGGGCGGTTGCGCGCTCTTTGTCAGGCGGTCGGTGCGGCCGATCTGGCAGTCAGTTCCTTTGCCTGCTCCACCCAGCGTTCGCGATGGATGCGATCTTTGAAGGCGAGGCGCGTGGAAAACTCCTTGATGTGGTCGTCGTTCCACGCCGCGATCTGCGCATAGGTGTAGATGCCGAATTCGTGCAGACGCTGCTCCAGCACCTCCGCGATGCCTTTGAGCGCCGTGAGGTCGTCCACCTTCTCGGGTTGTGTTTTGTAGATGAGGCCGAGTTTGGGATCGTTGACCGTCTGAACCTCCACCGCCGGCAGCGGGGGCAAGGAAATCTCTGTCAAGGTGGGGATGGTATCCGTGGGCACGAGTCCGGCAGGCGCGGAGGGCTGTCCCCCGTCCGTCTTTTCCGGTTTCGTCGGTGCAGGTGCCGGAGCGATGATGCTGGGGAGCGGCGAGACGTGACGTGCGGGTGGCGGTGGCGGTTCGGTGGGAGAAAGCGTGATGCCGGCCGTGGCGGGTTCGGCGGGAGGCTCTGTGACCGGTTTCCCACCGCTCGGAATCACAGTCTCCGGTGCTGGCGCAGATGGCTCGCTGGCTTTGGGCTTGATGACGTTGGCACGCAATTGAGGAGGCCAGCCCACCGGGGCCAGTTGCGCTCCGGACGGGCGGATGTCACGCGTCGTGATCGTTTCCTCGGTGACCGCAGGAACAGCCTGGGCGGCGGTTGTTCCCTCCTTCGCAGGCATATGAATTGTTTCCGTGGCCATCGGTACGGCGGGACCGGACTTGATGGAGTGATCACCGACCTTGCGTTTCAGAACGGCGATCTCGTCCTTCATGGCGGCGGCTTCACTCCGAAGCTCGCGCGTCTGGCGTTTGTAGCGGCCCCAGGTGGCGTAGCCAAAGAGCAGGCCAATGATGAAAAAGATCCCACCCAGCACGGTGACGAACGCACCGCTGTGCATGAGCATGTAAAACAGCGGCTCGGTGGAAAGGGATTCAAAGTCGAATGTCATGAGCAGCTATTTGATGAGAAGTTCGACGCTGCGCGGAGCGGCAGGAGCCGAGGGTGACCCGACGGGCACCGGGTCGAAGACCACGGCGCTGATGTCAGCAGAAGGCACGCCCTGTTCGACAAGAAATGACATCACCGCGCCGGCGCGGGCTTTGCCGACGTCCTTCTCCACGCCGTCAGGTCCTGCAGGATCAGGATGCGCACCAATGACCAATCTGAGCGCAGGTCCGGCGGCGAGCAACGTGGCCGCCAAGGGGGCCAGACGCGTCTGCTCCTCCGGCGACAGGCGGGAGGAGCCCGTTTCGAACGTGACGACGAAACCGCGCAGCGCCTCACGCAAAGGATTCAGAATGTCCGGCGGGAGCTTCGTCTGAATCTGATAACCGGGAAAATGGTAGATCGAAGGAACCAGCGTGAAGTGCGCATCGACCTTCGCCGCCCCCGTGACGGGCCGCAGCAAGGCAAGCCAGGTGCTTTCCATCTGAAGAGTGGCCGCTCCTTTGAGATGCGGGATGCCATCACTTCCAATGTCAAACGAACGGGGCGACGGAGCACTGAAAAAACTGCGCACAAAGGCCGCAAGCGCCTCCTCTTTGGCGAACGTGGCAGGAAGAACGTGCGGACTCGCCTTGAGCGCCGCCGGATCGACCACTCGCGCTCCGGCGATTTCCGTCAGCGCGGCCACCAATTCCTCTTTCAGCGCCGCAACTGGCAGCAGGCCGGCGAGCACAATCTCATCTTCCTTCGCACTGATATGCAGTTCCGCCGGCACGCGCAGGGTGTCGATGATGGGCTTGAGCAGCCCGCTGTTTGTCGTGAGGGGCGTTTTGACGCCCTCCGGCCAGCGCACTTCAGATGCGGTGCGCAGTTCGTCAGTGCGAATGGTTAAGTCCGGACGCAGGCCCGCGAGCAGATACCGCACGTTGTTGATTTCATCTCCTTCGGGAAACCAGCCGCTGAGACTCAGGATGTTTTTGTCGAGCTTTGCGTTGAGACCGGCCAGCACGTGAATGCGATCCGCCCCCGGCTGCAGGCGCAGAGGAACGAGCGTTCGAATCGACGCCAGGGCCTTCTGACGCGCGGCCGGATCCGGTGCCTCGCCCGTGACGGCAATGTCAAAGAATCGCACATCCACGACGGGATTGCGCACCCCGGCGGCCTTCAATCGCTCCACCGCCTCCTGGGTGAGCGCCGGGAGGTTGTCACGGCAAAACAGCCACGCATGCACTCCGGTTGCCAGCGGCAGCAGGATCAGCATGAAGAAGATGAGGCTGAGGCGCATGAAAGAGTGTGCGGAGTGGTAATTGACACAGCGGGGGGCAAACCGATAATCCGCGTCCCAGCTGACCGAGGTACCGATAAAAGTTCGCCGCCAGCGAGGCAAGGATTAACTGTTACACCTTATCTAACCAAACACACACACTCATGTCAGTCGTCATCGCCGGAACCGTCGCCCTGGACAACGTTAAAACCCCGCAGGATGCGCAGGAAAACCTGCTCGGTGGTTCCGCCAGCTACGCGGCCCTGGCCGCCAGCATCTTCTGCCAGCCGATTCATCTCGTGGGTGTCATCGGCCATGATTTCCCGAAGCCGCACCTCGACATGCTGGCGGCACGCGGCATCACGCTGGACGGCCTGGAGCGCAGCGAGGGAGAATCCTTCACCTGGACCGGTGAATACCACGAGGACATGAACAGCCGCACCACGCACAAGGTCGGCATCAACGTCCTCGAACAATGGCAGCCGAAGCTCCCCACCGCCGCGAGAGAGGCCAAAGTCGCCGTGGCCGCCAACATGAGCCCCGACAACCAGATGCAGATGCTCGACCAGATTCAGGCCGACTTCGTCACCGCCGACACGATGGATCTCTGGATCGAGATCGCCAACGAGCGCCTGCATGAGGTGCTCAAGCGCATCGACCTCCTCGTCATCAATGACGGCGAGGCCAAAGAATTCGCCGGCACCACCAATCTCGTCGAAGCCGGCCGCAAGCTGCAGGCCAAGGGCCCGCGTTTCGTCATCGTGAAGCGTGGCGAGCACGGCAGCTTCCTCTTTGGCGAAAACAAGGACGACTTCTTCGCCTGCTCCGCCTACCCGCTGCACAGCGTCTTCGACCCGACCGGCGCGGGCGACAGCTTCCTTGGCGGTTTGTCCGGCTGGCTGGCCGCCAACGGCAAAACCAAGCCCACCTTTGAAGACCTCAAGACCGCCGTCGTCCACGGCAGCGTCACCGCCAGCTACACCTGCGAAGCCTTCAGCACGCACAAGCTGCAAACCGTGTCCCTCGCGGACATTTCGGCGCGTATTGCCGAGCTGCGGAGCTACACGGCCTTTGCGTGACGCTTCGCGGTCAAGCTGGCTGCGCCGTTAAAGGTCAAGGTGGTCAAGCGTCGTGTCGGTGACCATCTTGACATTCTTGACCACTCCTTGACCACTCCTTGACCCTCTTGACCATCCCCTGACTTCCCTCCTCCCCCATGTGGCAGACCATCAAAACCTTCAAAGACATCAAGCTGGAGAAAACCAGCGACGGCATCGCCAAGATCACCATCAACCGGCCCAAGGTGCGCAATGCGTTCCGCCCGCTGACGGTGAAGGAGATGCTGGAGGCGTTTGAGATCGTGCATGAGGACCGCGATGTCGGTGTCATCATCCTCTGTGGTGAAGGTCCCCTGGCCTTCTGCTCCGGCGGCGATCAGAAGGTGCGTGGCGATGCCGGCTACATCGGCGACGACGGCGTGCCACGCCTGAACATCCTCGATGTGCAGCGAAAGATT
>DAORHS010000301.1:0-5956 GCA_035438165.1 Prosthecobacter sp. | reverse complement strand
CGACGAGCAGCAGCAAATCGCCAGCCAGTTCCGCATCCAGGGCATCCCCGCCTTCGCGTTAATGAAGAACGGCAAAGTGACCGCGCAGACCAGCGGCTTTCAGCCTGCGGCACGGCTGCTGGCGTGGATGCGGCAGTCCTGACAAGGAACGGCGCTTTTCAAGCGCCGGGGCGGTTGAAAACCGCCCTTCCTTGCGGTCCTCACTTCCGTCGGAACTTCACGAAGTAGTTCTCCTTCAGCACGTCCTTCACTTCGCCGACCTTTTCAAAACCTGCGGCGGTCACTTCGGCTTCGAACACTTCCTGGCCGGCGCGGACGTGGCCCATGACGAAGTCGCTGCTTTCTCCTTTGATGCGTTTGAAGTCGATGAGGACGAGTTCGCCGCCGGGCTTCAAGGCCTTGTGCAGGGTGGCGAGCGTAGCCTGGGGATACTCGAAGTGGTGATACACATCGCAGATGAAGGCGAGGTCGATGCTGGCCTCCGGCAGCTCCACGCTGCGCTCGGTGCCGAGGATCGTTTGTACATTCGAGGCACTCGCTTTGGAAGCGCGGGCCTTGATGTGCTCCAGGAAATTCTTTGCGATTTCAACGGCATAGACCTTGCCGTTTTCGCCGACGGCCTGTGCAAAGTGCAGCGTGAAGAGGCCTGTGCCCGCGCCGATGTCCGCCATCGTCATTCCGGGCTTCAAGTCAGCTGCAGCGACGATTTTCTCGCGCTGGTGGAAGATCTCGCGGCTCTCGGTCTCGAACTTCTTCGTCCACTCCTCGACGTTGAGCTTCGGATCGAGGAACTTGTCGTTGATGCCCGGTTTGACGCTGGTGTCTTGAGCAAAAGCTAGGCTGGCGAGAAGACAGAGGAGGGTGGTGGTGCGTTTCATGGGGTGGGAAGAAGTTTACTCAAACTTGATGTAGGCGAAGCCTTGCAGTTGCAGATCGATCAATCGAGGGAAGGCACCGACGACGAGTTTCACGCCTGGCATCAGCTCCGTGGGCTTCACGCCCTTTTGCTGCATGGTGTTTTCGCACAGCTCCACCTGCACGCCGCGCTTCACGAGTTCGGCGAGGATCTCGCCATTCGGGTTGGCGACCTCGGTGCCGAGTCGCTTCCGCGCCTCATCATTCACCACCGCCGCGATGCCCGTGCCGTGATAGACGAGATGCAGATGCACCTGCTCCGCGGCGATGCCGTGTTTCTGGTAGGTGTTGATGAGCTTGCGGGCGTAAAACAGCCCTTTGTTCACGCCTTCATGCTGCGCGTCATCGGTCACTTGATACACGATGCGCAGGTTCTCACGCACCTGGATCGGAATGACCTCCGGCTCGGCAGCAGCGGCAGTAAGCGTGAGAGTGAAAAGGGGGATGAGTAGGTGTTTGATGTTCATTTGGAGTTGGGGAAAGTCACGCGCCACAGACCGCGCAGGTCGCCGAGCTTGAAGCCGGTGGCATTGTCGTCGGGGTAGAGCTTTTGTATCGCGGCGAGCGTTTCGGGCGCGATGTCTTGATTCGGCGTGCCGTGACATTGCAGGCAGAGGGGATTCCCGAGCACGATGGGCGCTAGGAAGGCGCTGCTGCCATCGGCATTCGTAATGACCTGCGGCTTCGGAGGCTCTTTTTTCGCGAGCGAGGCCATAAATGCCTCCAGTGCGTCCTTTTCGACCTCATCGGCCGCATTCTTCGGATTGCGCGGTTTGTGCGTCGCACGCCGCAAAGTCACGCCATGACTTGTGGCGACCTCTTTGGCGATCTGCGGGGCTTTTTCACTGCACACGCTCAATGCGCCCGCCGGGCCGCTTTTGCCAATCGCTTCGCCCAAAGCCCCGCTGAGCTTCGCGAAGGCCTCTGCGATGATTTTTGGCCCTTCGACCGCCGGATCAGGCGCGGACTGGCTAAAAGCCGTGAGAGGCAGAAGTGCGGTAAGAAGCAGGCGTATTTTCATGGCTGAGTGTCTGGTTTCCACGACATGTAGCCGCGGTGGATGTGCTGGATGTTTTTGAAGCCGAGTTCCTTGAGCTTCGCGACGGCCTTGCGGCTGCGGAATCCTCCGGCGCAATAGACGAGCACCGGCTTTTCCCTTTCGAGCTTGGCGATCTTGGTGTCGAAGGCCTCGTCGCCGATGGAAATGTTGACCGCCTTGGGCAGCGCACCGCCTTCGAACTCACCCGTGGAGCGCACGTCGAGCACCTGCGTCTCCGGATGTTCGCGCAGCCACGCGTTGGCCTGATCGGCGTTGAGGTTGGCGCACACGGATCCCGGTGCAGCGGTGAAGAGCTGGCGGTCCCAGTCGCTTTCATACCAATACCAGCCGGCAACGACGATGACGAGAATGACGATGGTCCAGATCATGAAGCGAGAGAACATGAAACGTTAAACCTGAAACTTGGAACTCCGCTCACGAGCCGCCGAGTTTCTTCACCTGGTTGGAAAGGCGCTTCAGCAGGTTGCTGCACACATTGTCGCAGAGGTCGGTGATGCTGGGATCGGCGATGAAGCAGATCACCGTGAGGCCTTCCTTGCGGCGGCCGACCATGCCCGCTTCGACGAGCGACTGTACATGGCGGGAGACGTTCGCCTGGGTCAGTCCGGTGGCCTCGACGATCTCGGTGATGTTCTTTTCACCTTCCTCCAGGGCGCGCAGGATTTTCAAGCGACTGGGCTCGGCGAGCGTACGGAACCAGGAGGCGATCAAAGCGAGCGCCTCATCGGTGACCGGCGACAGGGATTTTTTTCGTGCGGCGGGCATGATGTCAAAAAGGGTTTGCAGACAGCGACTATATGCGTATAGACTCATACAGTTGAATAAGAGAACACCATGAAAACCACTTCGTCCACCAAAACCTTGCTGCTGGTCATTCTTGCCGCCTCCAGCCTCAGTTCCACCTCGTGCGCGCAGTCAAAAGGCGGCCCGGGCATGCCTGCTGAGGCGCGGGAGCAGATCCACACGCTCTTTGATGCGCATGCCAAAATTCACCGCGACCTGAAGCTCACCGCCGACGGCTACACAGCCCTGACGGAGAGCGATGATTCTAAAGTAGCCGCCGCTTTGAAGAAGCACGTCAAACAGATGCAGGCGCGGCTCGGCGAAGGGCTCAGCGTCCGGCGCTGGGATCCGGCCTTTGCCGAATACTGCGACCACTACGCCGAGATGGAGCATCAATTCACCGCCACGGACAAGGGCGTGCGCATGACGGTCAAGGGACGCACAGCAAACGCCGTCAAAATCGCGCAGAATCACGCCAAAGTCGTCTCCGCCTTCGCTGCGAACGGCTGGAGCGAGCACGACAAGAAGCACGATGCCGTCACCCGCTGATTTTCCCTCTCCCAAAACCGAAACCTGATACCCTCGCCGTAATGAAACTCGAAAACGCCATCCGCGCCCTCGCCGGCACCTTCATCCTCATCAGCCTCGCCCTGGCACACTACGTGAGTCCGAACTGGCTTTGGTTCACCGCCTTCGTCGGTGCGAATCTCCTTCAATCCGCCTTCACCGGCTTCTGCCCGGCCGAGATGATCCTCAAAAAACTCGGCGTCGGTGGTTCATGCTGCTCGAAGAGTTGAGTGATCGAACTTCGTTTACCTTTCGCCATGAAACGCCTCCTCCCGATTCTCCTCCTTGCCGCCTGTGGCAAACACGAACCGCCGCATACCGCAGTTCCCGATCTCCCCGCCATCGCCGTGAAGGTGCATGCGGCCACGCTGCAACCCCATGTGGCCACCGAGGAGGTCGTTGGCACCGTGCGCTCCAAACTGCGGGCGATGGTCGAGGCGAAGATCAGCGGGCGCGTGCTCGAATACACCGCCACGCCCGGCGCGATGGTGAAAGCGGGCGATTTGCTCGCCCGGCTCGAGAATCAGGAGATTCAGGCGAAGGTCGATCAGGCCAAGGCCATGCTCGACCAGGCCGAGCGCGACTTCGCCCGCCAAAAACAGCTCATCGCCAGCAATGCGACGACGCGTCAGGATTTCGACGCCGCCGATGCCCGCGTCAAAGTCGCGACCGCCGGTGTGAGCGAGGCTGAAACGATGTTCGGCTACGCCAAGGTCACCGCCCCCTTCGACGGCGTCATCACGCGCAAGCTCGCCGATGTGGGCGATCTCGCCATGCCGGGCAAACCGCTGCTCGAAATCGAAGCACCGACCGCGCTTCGTTTTGAAGCCGATCTGCCGGAGGCGATTCTCGATCGCATCACGATGGGTGCGAAGATGCAGATAAAAGTCGCCTCCGTCTCGAATCCGCTCGGAGGCACCGTCAGTGAGATCGCTCCCGTGGCCGATCCGGTGAGCCGCACGTTTCAGGTGAAGCTCGATCTGCCGAAGGCGGACGGCCTGCGCACCGGCCAGTTCGGGCGTGTTTCCGTGCCGGTGGCGGAAGTGAAGCTGCTGATGGTTCCCAAGACCAGCGTGATCAAGCGCGGGCAGATGGAGCTCGTCTTCGTCGCCAAAGATGCCAAAGCCGCGCTACGCCTTGTGAAGACCGGGCGTGCGCTCAACGGCAGCATCGAGGTGCTTTCCGGCCTTGAGGAAGGCGAACAGGTCGTGATTAGCGACGTGGCAAAACTCGCCGATGGCCAACCCGTGACGATCCAGCCATGAGCGAGCCTTCCTCCAGTCATCTCGGCATCGCAGGCCGCATCGCGGCGATGTTCATCGACTCCAAGCTGACGCCGCTGATCGTCATCGCGTCCGTCCTGCTCGGTGCGGCGGCTGTCGTGCTGCTGCCGCGTGAAGAAGAGCCGCAGATCAAAGTGCCGATGGTCGATGTCATGGTCGCCATGCCAGGCTCGACGGCGAAGGAGATCGAGGAACGCGCCACGCGACCGATGGAAAAGCTGCTGTGGGAGGTCCCCGGCGTGGAATACCTCTACAGCACCTCGACCGACAGCGAGAGTCTCGTCATCGTGCGATTCAAGGTGGGCGAAGATCCCGACGTCAGCCTCGTGAGACTCACGGAGAAGCTGCGCTCGAACTACGACCGCATCCCGATGGGCGTCAGCGCACCGCTGATCAAGCTCAAGAGCATCGACGACGTGCCGATCCTCGCGCTCACGCTGCACAGCGATCGCTACGATCATCTCACGCTGCGCCGATTGGCGGCGCAGATCGACGAAGAGATTAAACAAGTGCCTTTGGTGGCCGAAACGACGTTGATCGGCGGTTCGCGGCGCACCGTGCGTGTGTTGCTTGATCCCGTGAAGCTCGCTTCGCGCAATCTGAGCCCCGCAGGCCTCGTGCCGATGCTGCAGCAGGCGAACCGGCAGTTCCGCGCAGGCGGATTGACCACCGGCAACAACGAAGTGCTCGTGGAAACCGGCGCTTTCCTGAAAACCGCGCACGAAGTCGGCGATGTCGTCATCGGTGTGTTCAGCGGACGTCCCGTGTATCTCCGTGAGGTCGCCGAGATTGCCGACACGGGTGAAGAACCGACGCAATACGTGCTCCACGGCACCAAGAGCAAAGAAGAGCCCGCCGTGACTCTCAGCATCGCCAAACGCCCCGGCGCGAATGCGATCAGCGTGGCCGACGAAGTGCTGCGCAAAGTCGATCTGCTCAAAGGCTCGGTCATTCCCGCCGATGTCACCGTCAGCATCACGCGCAACTATGGCGAGACAGCGGCGGAGAAATCGAACGAACTGCTGTTTCACATGGGCATCGCCGTGTTCAGCGTCGCGATACTCATCTGGCTCACGCTCGGCTGGCGGGAGTCGGGCATCGTCGCTGTCGCCATTCCGGCCACGCTGGCGCTCACGCTGCTCGTTTTTTACCTCTACGGCTTCACGTTGAACCGCATCACGCTCTTCGCGCTCATCTTCAGCATCGGCATCCTCGTGGATGACGCGATTGTCGTCGTCGAGAACATCGTGCGTCACTTTCACCTGCCGCAGAACAAGGGCCGGAGCTGGAGCTCCATCGCCGTGGAGGCGGTGGGCGAAGTCGGCAATCCGACCATCCTCGCGACCTT
>DAORHS010000300.1:0-5963 GCA_035438165.1 Prosthecobacter sp. | reverse complement strand
CGCTGACGACGCCGCATTCTCCCTTCAGCGTGCCGGACGAGCACTGGAACAAGTTCAAGGACTCGCCGGTGACGATGCGTGGCGTCGAGGGCGAGAAGGAGGATCTGGCCGTCACGCGCACGGTACTGGCGATGATGGACAACATCGACATGAACGTCGGACGCGTGCTGAAGAAACTGGACGACTTGAAGCTCAGCGAGAACACGATCGTGGTCTATTTCAGCGACAACGGGCCAAACAGTTTCCGCTGGAACGGCGGGATGAAGGGCAAAAAGGGCGTGACGGACGAAGGCGGGGTGCGTTCGGTTTGTTTTGTGCGCTGGCCGGGCAAGATCAAGTCGGGAAGCACGATCACGCCGATTGCCGGAGCGATTGATCTGCTGCCAACGCTCACGGCGCTGGCCGGCGTGACGCATGAGGATGCGAAGCCGCTGGACGGCTGGGATTTTTCGACGCTGCTGCTCGGTGGGAAATGGGAGGCTGCACAACGTGAACTGATGAACTACAACGGCGGCAAGCTGAGTGTGCGCAGCCAGACGCATCGACTGGATGCATCCGGTGGTCTGTTCGACATGATCGCTGATCCCAACCAGACGAAGAACATCGCGAAGGAGCAGCCGGACATCGCGGCGCAACTGGCCGCCGCGGGCACGAAGTGGCACCAGGAGGTGTTCGGGAAGCCGTATGCGAGCGCGCCTGCGGACAGCGGCAAAGGAAAGGGCAAAGGGGCGGGCAAACCGATGGATGACCGGCCTTACCCCGTCGGCTACACCGAGTTCCCGATCACGATGCTGCCCGCACGGGATGGTGAGCCGCATGGCGGCGTGCAGCGTAGCAGCGGAGCGCCGAACTGCTCCTACTTCGTGAATTGGAAGACGAAGGACGATTCGATGACCTGGGACATCGACATCCACACGGCGGGTGATTACGACGTGACCATCGACTACGCCTGCCCGGAAGCTGATGCGGGTGCGACCGTGGAGCTGAGTTTTGGCGAGGGCAAAACCTCCGGCAAAGTCACGCCCGGCTGGTTTCCGCGTCTGCTCGACGATCAGGATCGTGCCTCACGAAAAGGAGAGAGCTACATGCGCGATTTCCACACCCTGGCGCTCGGCACTCTCACGCTGCCTGCGAAGCGCGGTTTGCTGACGCTGCGGGCGCTGGAAATCCCCGGCCAGACGGTGATGGAGGTGCGGCGGGTGACGCTGACGCTGAAGACAAAGTGAGACATGGCACATTTCCTGATTCCCAAGCGGCGTCCGCCCTGCTAATTCCGCAGGTCGCATCCAACCATGAAACTCCATCGCCTCCTTCCCGCCCTGTTCATGCCGCTGCTGTTCACTGCCTGTGGTTCGGTTCAAATCGCCTCCACCGATGCCCCCGGCATTGTGGTGGCCCAGGAGGAGACGCGTGAGTGCGGTCAGGGGCGGATTTTGTTCCCGGCCGGGGACTACAAGGCGGAAGTCGCTTCGTCCGAGGGCACCTATTACAAGGCTCCCCGGCGCATTCGCACTCTGGGCGTGCTGATCGGGCGTTCGGAGGACGGGGGCATCTTTGTCTCCAACAAGCCGGGAAATCCACAGGCGGCCTGGTTCGGTGATCCCCGGGATGCGGTGGATGAAAGCCCCAGCACGCTGCTCGGTGCCATCGGCATGGGAGCGCCCAAGATCTGGCCCTACACTCCGCGCATTCCCTTCACGGTAAAGAAGTAGGAATGGGCTGTTGGAACGGGTGCGGGATGGGGATGTAAGGACTTTGTCAGGGAGAGTGGGTTTTCGTTGCGTGGAATGTTATAAAAACTATAATTCGGGCGCATGAACAGCCGAATCATCACGTGGTCCCTGACCTCCGCCGTCCTCCTGGCGGGGGGGATCGCCGCGCTGAAGGAGGGCTGGCTGGACGGGTGGAAAATGCGGCTGGGAGAACTGATGCAGAGCCCCGGCTCCCATTACAGCGTGGCGAGATTCCGGATCGACCTGGTGGACCAGTTCAACTACTCGCGCATGGCGGCGAAAACACCGATGCTGCGGGTGGATCCAGAGATGGAAGCCTGGCTGGAGCGGGAATTTCCCAAGATCGACACCACCGACCTCAACAAGGTCACCGAACTCGTCCAGGAAGGAATGCCGCGCTACTACCGTGTCTCCGTCTGCTCCGCCAGCAGTCCGAGCCTGCGGGAACTGGTGCAGCGCTTCCATGAGTACTCGCACCGGGCCCAGCCGGAAATGACGCACATGGCCGTGGCGCTGCGTCCGCGTGCCAGCGGGCTGATGCACGAGGCGTTGCTGGTGCTGGGTCAGCGCCTACGTGACTTCACGCCGGAGGCGCTTTCAGAATCTTCGGACGAGCCGTTCTTCAGCACCTGCGTTCACTGCAAGCAGCCTCACTTCATGAAGCTCTCACGCGCCCAGCGCAGCATGGCGCTGGAGTGCCCGAAATGCCGCCGCAAGTACGCCGTGATCGCCGCTGACAGCAGCGGACGCTTCCGCTATGTGAACGAATTCCTCACCGGCTACGCACCGCCGGCGTTGTTTTCCAAGAACCAGTCGCGTGTGCAGCAACTCTTCACCATCTGGTCGGCCGTGCATGGCAACTGCCGTTACGCCAACGATCCTGGTGCCAAGGCCGGCACCAGCTATGCCAAGGCGGACCAGACCGACTGCTGGCAGTTTGCCGACGAAACCCAGCGCCTGCAGCGGGGCGACTGTGAGGATTCCTCGATCTTCCTGGCGGACTGGCTGATGTCACGCGGCTTTCAAGTGCGTGTGGCGCTGGGGCGCTATGGGGATCTGGGCGGGCACGCCTGGTGTGTGGTGAAGATTGACGACAAAGAGTACCTGCTCGAATCGACGGAGAGCCGTCCCGATCCGACGGATCCGCCTCTCGCCAGCCGCGTGGGCAGCCGCTATGTGCCGGAGGTTCTGTTCGACCGTTTCGCGATGTATGTGCCCACCAGCCCGAACCGTTCGTGGAAAGGGGACTACTGGTCGGCCAACACCTGGACGCGCATCGAGCCACGCGCCGAGCTCGGAGGCGATCCGATCCTGGCACGTGCGCCGACAGGAGGTGTGGTGAAAATGGGCTCCAAGAACCTGATCGAGGCCACGGCCACGGCTGACGCCACGCGGCTTGCCCGCACCACATTTGCCCCACCCTCTTCACCCACCTTTCTGAATCTGGGAGACATCCCTGCGGGCGCCAAGGACTGGAGGCAGTCGATGATTCCAAGCCGGGCGCCTTGAGCTGTGCATGATCTTCACATGGATGTGATCGTGTGTTGACGCCCCGCCGTGCCGCGTTCAGCATGACAACATCTCATGCTCGCCAGCATTGCCATCCTCACGCTGTTCGGCATCCTGCTCATCATGCTGGAAACCTTCCTGCCCGGCTGGGTGGCGGGCATTCTGGTGGTGATTTCGATCGTGGCGGCCGTCTGCGTAGCGCTCACCTCGGAAGAGCTGGCAGGGTGGAGCTACGGCGGGCGGTTGACGCTCGCCCTGGCTGTTTTGGTGTTTTCCGCAGTGATTTTGCTCGTGTGGCTGCGCTGGTTTGCAGTGAAGGCCTTCCACCGCACCCTGACGCTGACCGCCAGCATTGCCACACCCGTGCCTTCGGACGCCGCACCGGGGGCGCAGGGCGTCGCCCTCACCGATCTGCGTCCGCTGGGCCGTGCGGACATCGCCGGCAAGCACTACGAGGTGCGCTGCCAGGACGGCATGGCCGCCGCCGGTTCACGTCTGGAAGTCATCGCCTCGGAGCCTGGAAATCTGCTCGTGCGCCTCATCCCAGTTTAATCAACATCAACCCACCCTCCCCCACCATGCCTCAACCTCTCTGGCTCTTCATCTACGGCGTCGTCATCATCCTGCTGCTGATCGTCTTCCTCATCGTGGCGAAGTTTTTCAATCTCTGGCTCCGCGCATTGATCGCCAATGCTCCGGTCAGCATCTCCACGCTGCTCGCCATGTGGCTGCGCGGCGTGCCGAATGCGCTCATCGTTGACACCCGTATCACCGCCGCCAAGGCGGGCATCCCCATCGGCACCGACCAGTTGGAGGCGCACTTTCTCGCCGGGGGTGAGGTGACGCACGTCGTGCTCTCCCTCATCGCTGCGGACAAGGCGGGCATCCCGCTGGACTACAACCGTGCCTGTGCCATCGACCTCGCCTGCAAAGGCACCAGCAAGACCGTGCTCGAAGCCGTGCGCACCAGCATCAATCCCAAGGTCATCGACTGCCCGCATCCCGACATGGGCCGCGGGGGCAAGATCGACGCCGTCGCCAAAGATGGCATCTCCCTGCGTGTGCGTGCCCGCGTGACCGTCCGCACCAACCTCGACCGCTTCGTCGGTGGCGCCACGGAGGAAACCGTCGTCGCTCGTGTGGGTGAAGGCATTGTAACCTGCATCGGCTCTTCCGATTCCTACAAGGCCGTGCTCGAAAATCCCGACAGCATCTCGAAGCTCGTGCTGCACAAAGGCGTGGATGCAGGCACCGCGTTTGAAATTCTCTCCATCGACATCGCCGACATCGACGTGGGCGAAAACGTCGGTGCCAAGCTGCAAACCGAGCAGGCCGAGGCGGACAAAAAAATCGCCCAGGCCATGGCGGAAATGCGCCGTGCCGCCGCTGTCGCCCTCGAGCAGGAAATGTCCGCCCGCACCCAGGAAATGCGCGCGAAGGTGGTCGAGGCCGAGGCCCAGGTGCCCCTGGCCATCGCCGAGGCTTTCCGCAACGGCCAGTTGGGTGTCATGGACTACGCGAAGTATAAGAACGTCCTCGCCGACACCGACATGCGCAGCAAGATCGCCGGCGACTCGCCCGGCTCGAAGTAACCCTCCGCCTCCACACCGGCTATGCAGCCCTTCCTGATGAGCAGCGACTTTGATCCCATGCAGGTGGCGATCATCGTCATCGCGCTGCTGGCCGGATTTGTGAAATGGTTGTGGGAGAACTGGCAGCAGAGCCGCAGCCAGACGCGGGCGGCGCAGCCCGACCCCGAGGAACAGCGCCTGCGTGATGCCGCCTGGCGTCGGCAGACGGGTCAGTCCTCCGGCCCGCCGCCGATTCCTCCCACCGCAGCCCCTTCGGCATGGGATGAACTGCGCAAGGCCTGGCATGAACTGCAGGAGACGGCGAAACAAGCGCAGGCACCGGCACAACCGGCGCGGGGCAGCAGGCCGCCGCCCATGCCGCAGCAGCGTCAGAGGCAGGTGGCGCGTGTTCCCGTGGTGCCTGCCCAGCCCGTCGCTCCGGTACCCGTTCCACCTCCCGTCGGCTCATTGCCTGCCACCGTGCAGTCCAGGGAGAAGGCGGGGGCGCCGGAAGGCTCCATTTTGGCGCTCATGCACAACCTCCGCCGAGATCCCGCCCTGATGCGGCAGGCAATTTTGATGCAGGAGGTGCTCGGACCGCCAAAAGCCTTGCAAAACTCCGGCGATCTCGCTATTTAGGCACCCTTCTTTGAGACATGCCGGCGTGGTGAAATTGGTAGACGCGCTAGACTCAAAATCTTGTGTCCGTGAGGACGTGTCGGTTCGAGTCCGACCGCCGGTACCACTCAAAGAAGTCCGCAGGAGTCAGGGAGAAGCAGCGTTTATCAGGCTTATGCAAACATCCCGAGTCGCCCCCGTCGTCATCGCAGTCCTTGCCTTGATCGGGTGCATCGTCTGGGCCGTGGAGGGTGAAGACGCAGGTGGCAAACCGACGACCTTCGGCATCAAGGACGGCAGCCTGCCCGAAGATCCGCGCGACTACCGGCGTGGTGGCTATGGCAATGAGTATCCCACCTGGCCCGTGAGCAAGGAGCTGCCAAACGACACCTTCACCTTCGCCCGCATCCGCTACAACTCGATGAGCTACGGCAACCGCGGCTGGGGCCGCGGCAACCGCAAGTGGTCCACGGACTATCCCGATTCGGACATGAACATGTCCTACCGCCTCCAGCAGCTCACCTCCCTCCAG
>DAORHS010000299.1:0-5970 GCA_035438165.1 Prosthecobacter sp. | reverse complement strand
GTCTTCGTATCGGCGAAATTGAAGAACAGCTCGCACTGTGACGGCTCGCCATCACGTCCCGCACGCCCAGCTTCTTGATAGTAGGCCTCCACACTGCCGGGAACGTCAAAGTGAACGACAAACCGCACGTCCGAGCGGTCGATGCCCATGCCGAAGGCGTTCGTCGCCACGGCGACATCGGCCTTCTTGGTGATGAACTTCGTCTGGCGCGACTCGCGTTCCTTGTCGTCGAGTCCGCCATGATACTCGATGACCTTGAGCTTCCAGGAACGCAGTTCCTCGCCGACTTCCTCGACGCGCTTGCGCGTGGAGCAGTAGATGATGCCGGTCTTGAACTGCGTGATGATTTTTTTCAGCCGCTCGTATTTGTCGCCGTTGTTTTTCGTCTGCACGATGTGCAGGCTGAGGTTCGGCCGTTCGAAGCCGCGAATCGTGACAAAGGGATCACGCAGCGCGAGCGTCTTCAAAATGTCCCCGCGCACCTCCGGTGTGGCGGTGGCGGTCAATGCGACGACTTGCGGGCGGTCGAGCCGTTCCAGCGCCTCGCCCAGCCGCATGTAGTCGGGACGGAAATCGTGGCCCCATTGCGAGAGACAGTGCGCCTCATCCACCGCAAACAGCGCGATCTGCACCTGCCGCAGCGCATTCGTAAACGTGCGGCTGCGGAATCGCTCCGGTGCGACATAGACGAGCTTGTACTCGCCCCGCCGCAGCGCCTCGATGCGCTCCTGCTGCTCGCCGAGGGAGATGGAGCTGTTGATCAGCGTGGCCGGAATGCCGCGGCGTTCGAGCGCATCCACCTGGTCCTTCATCAGCGCGATGAGCGGGCTCACCACCACGGTCACGCCGTCCATCACCATCGCCGGAAGCTGGTAGCAGAGCGATTTGCCGCCGCCGGTCGGCATGATCACCATCGTGTCGCGGCCGCCCAGGATGCTCGCCATCACGGTTTCCTGACCATCGAGAAACTCGCGGAAGCCGAAATACTTCTGCAACGCCAGTTTGGCGTCGTGGATCGGGGTGGAGGCGGCGGTTGGGAGAAGTTCGGACACGGGCGGTGCATCATGGATGCGGTGCGCCGATCATCAACCTCGGTGACGCCTCGCCCTTCATGCTACTTTTCGTCCTTCCCCTTCGGTTTCGTGGGCGAAGGCTGGTCAAAGCCGAGTTTGTCACCGGCGGCACGCAGGCACTTCACGACGTTGGCCTCCTCAAAATCCAAAGCGTCCTCCAAACCGAGACCGGTGACCTTGGGGAGTTTGTCGGCCTTGTGCGCACGCACCATCATGAGTGTGCGGGCGAGTTCGGTGCCGGGTTTGTTCGGGAACGTGGCCCAGTAGCCGGGTTTGAGGCAGGGAATGTCGAGCGGATCGCGCGTGATCATCTCCAGATGGTAGTTGATCTGCGGGTTTGCCTTGTCGAGAACGGCGATCATGCGCGGCAGATTGAGCAGTCCCTCGCCCAGCGGCACTTCGGAAAGCAGAAAGCCGGTGGGCGTCTCCTGCACGGCCATGTCCTTGATGTGCGTGGTCACGGCGAAGGGTGCGAGTGTTTCAACGACCTGCATCGGATCTTCAAGCAGGGCGATGCTGTTGCCCGTGTCCACACAGGCTCCGATGTGCGGACTGCTGAGACGTCCGAGCATCTCCGCCAGCTCGGCGGCGTGGAAGTCCTTGTGATTCTCGATCCCGATCCGCACGCGCTGCCGCCGCGCCACGGGTTCGGCGAGCTGCATGGACTTGAACGCGCCGTCCTTGAAGTGCTTGAACCCTTCCAGGGTCGAAAACAACTCGTAGCGCCGCCCGCCGGTCGCCGAACGGAAAATCGTGGCACCGGCCGCCTTGGCGATGCGCAGTTCGTTCTCAAAGCGCGCCACGTCGTTCTCGTTCTTCGGCAGTGTGATGCTGCCTTCGAGCTGCATGCGGTAGGATTCACAGGTGGCGCGCACCTTTTCGGCGAAGTCGCTCGTCCAGCCGCCGACCATGATCTGCAAAGCACCCACGCCCAGATCCCGCACATGATCCAGCACATCGAGCGCATGCTCGAACGGTGGATACTTGAGGTTCGAGTATTTCCCCTTCCACCGCTTCCCGTAGGAATGAATCACGATGCCCATCTTCTTGCCGCGCAAGGCTGCGGACGACGGCAGGGCGGCGGAAAAAGCGGCAGCAGAGGTCATGAAGGCGCGTCGGGTCATTTGAATGAGGAACGCTCACAAAGAAAGCATCGTTGCGTCGATCTGAGTGCAAGCAGGCTTCCTGCCGAAATGACGATTCGTGATCTCAGAATTGAAAACATGCCAAGCAGGCGGGTTGTCCATTGGTGGGCGTGCGAATGACCACAAGCGGGTCTTGGAATCTTTGAAGGCCAACGGCCTTCCGCCATGCAGCCCAGGGTTCGCAGAACCCTGGGTCATGTGTGCCACGATTCCCGAAGGTGGTGGAACCCTGAATGGGTTCCGTCTGCGAGCGTCCATCAGCCTTCGACGATGGACAGAACCCCGTTGGGGTTCGCTCTTCAATAAGAAGATCTTTTCATCGCGACCCAGGGTAGCGCTTCGCGCAACCCTGGGCTGCATGACGCAAGCCCGTTGGGCTTGGAAGACCAAGCTGCGTGATACACACGGCGCTAACTAAGCGTCTGCGATTCTTATTACCTTGCGAGAAGCGAGCCAGTATTCAGGCCTCCAATAGTAGGCAGACCACCCTGTGGGCCATGACGCGGGCATTTCATCATGCAAAGCAATATGAGGATCGGACGAGGGATCAAAAAGCCGCCACAAAGGGTCGCGTTCGTATTTTGCATCGGCCGACTTTAGCAGCGATGGCAGGATCTGCCGCTGAGCTTCATACAAGCTCAAACAGTTCGCTCCAGTCTCCGACAATGGTATCATTAGTTGTTGCCGATCGTCCTCCCATTCGCAGACCGGACAAATGCCATAATCATAGTTCCATTCGAATACCAAATGCCCGCAACATGGGCAAGGTGCCAAAGAAGGAAGTCCAAGATCATGAGTTTCATTGCTCATGTTAAACACATTAACAGTTCGACTACCTCACCGTTCCACCCACCCATTCCGGCTGTCGCTTCGCGAGGCAGTCGGAGAGCCAGCGGACGAGGTCGGCGACGGAGTCGTGCTTTTTGCGCAGGGCGTTGAGCGCGGGCCAGTCGATGTTGTGGCGGGGCGTGGGAAGGGTGATTTTCTGGATGCGCAGGAGATTGTGCACGGCCTCGAACTCGGCGGCGCTCATGGCGCGGAGTTCTTTGGCGGAGGGAAGCTCATCGAGCTGGGAAAGCGGGATGCCGAGGCTGCTGATGCCGACGCCGAACTGGTGGCCGAGGCTGCGCAGCGCATCGACGAGCGCCTCGTCATTCAGGCCTTCGGCGAAGACGATCTCGCTCTGCAACGTCCAGCGCGTGGCGCTGAGGGCCTGGAAGAAGTCGGCGCTGAAGTTTTCGATGGAGACGTTGAGCTTGAGCTGCACGCCGGAGATGCCGACCTCGGGACCGCCGAGGTGGCGGCGGAGATCGAGCATGGCGGCGTCGAAACGCGGCGCTTCATCGCTGCCGGCGTCGAGATCCCAGTCGGCGACGACGAGGTCGGGGATGTCCCATTCACCCTCCATGCTGGGAGCACCGCTGCTGTTGCGGTTCAGCAGGAAGGGATAGCGCGAGCGCTGGAGGCAGAGCCGCTCGTAGATGGCGACCATGCGCAGGTAGCGGGACCAGCACTGATCGCTCTCGGTTTCACCATCGAACAATCCCTGGCGTGAGACGCCGTTGCTGCCGCCGGCGGTTTTCTTCTGCCGCTGGTAGTAGCCCTGGCCCTGATCGACCTTCGCGATGGGCGAGGTGGGATCGTAGCTGAGGATGGAAAAATGGTAGCGCAGCGTGGCGTCGCTGTAGCCCTCGCCGAGCCGATGCCGCACGAGGCGGATGAGCTCGGTGCCCTTGATCGAGTCCGCGGGATCCTGCGGCAGGATCTCAGGCAGCAGTTGTCGCAGTTGTTCGCGCAGGTTCATCTGTTTAAGATTTTAACAGCATGCCGGAGCAACGGCGTCTTCGTCAACAACAGAAACGCATCAACCGTGCCGTTCCTCACGGATGCTGTAGCGGGTGCGGCGGCTGTTGAGCCAGCGCACACCGAACATGTCCATGGTGGCACGCAGGGCGCGATTGCCGAAACCGTACTTGCTCACGCCGTGAATGCGCGGGCGGTGGTTCACGGGCATTTCGGTGACGCGCCAGCCCATGTTGCGGATGAGGGCGGGAATGAAGCGGTGCATGCCGTTGAAGAGCAGCAGCGCCTCGCGGCAGTCACGGCGCATCACTTTCAACGTGCAGCCGGTGTCACGCACGTGATCGCCGACGAAACGCGAGCGGACGAAGTTGGCGACGCGGCTTTGCAGTCGCTTGAAGGGGGTGTCCTTGCGCTTCGCGCGGTAGCCGCAGACGAGGTCGAAGCCTTCATCGAGCTTTGCGATCATGGCGGGGATGTCGGCGGGGTCGTTTTGCAGATCACCGTCGAGCGTGACGATGACATCGCCTTTCGCGCCGTAAATGCCGGCATGCATGGCGGCGCTTTGACCGCTGTTCTTTTCAAAGATGATCACACGCACACGGTCGCCGCGCTGCACGCGGGCCAAGGTCTGGTCCTTCGAGCCGTCATCGACGAGCACGAGTTCGTAATCACGGCCGGCCATCGCATCATCGATCTGCTTTTGCATCTCCACGACATTGTCCTCCTCATTGTAAAGAGGCACGACGACGGAAATGGCGGGCGATGAAGGCATGGGCGGGCGAAAAGGGCGTCAAGAGTCGGGCTTCCGACCATGGTGGCAAGCGAAGATTTTCAGCCAGCGCACCTCGTTCCCGGCATGCATGATACGGGCGACGGAGAGCACCTCGCAGCGCTCAAACCGGGCCTTCACCGCTTCCGGTGGCGCGAGAGCATCAAAGTCATCCGTGACAAAAATCGCGCTGCGGCCGGCGAAGGCGCTCAGATCATCCTGCACGGATTTCACGGGCTCGTTCCGGCCGAGATAGTGGTCCAGCTCCACGGCGAGCGGCCAGTCGCTGGCCAGAACGAACCAGGATTCCCCGGCATTCGTCTTTTGAAGAACCGCGGAGACGAGCTTCGCGCTCTCACGCCAGCCGCGCATGGATTTGGAGGGATCCGCGGTGAAGACGTGCAGGTAATCCGTGGCGGCCTCGGGCTGCCGCGAGAAGCGCCATGGCAGGCCGAGCGTGCGCGGCAGATCGGTCTGCAGCAGGAAGGCGCTCTGCAGCGCGGCGAGCACGATGGCGATGGTGCGCAGGCTGATCTTCTCCTCGACGGCGATGCTGTCAGTCACCATGCCGCGATGGGCGAGGAGCATCGCGGCGAAGAGCATCCACACCGCGCCGCCCATGTCCGGCCAGTGTTCGTGCGGGCCAAAAAGGAAGTCGATGCCTGCCAGCGGCAGCAGCATCGCCAGCGGCAGGCCGCGGTGGGACATCAGCGTTGCCTGGGCGAAGCCAAAACGCACGGCCACCACAAACAATCCAAGCAGCAGGGGCGATGCGAGCACGATCCACCGCAGCAGATTCGGGATCAGCCGCCACTCCAGCATCCAGCGCCCTGAGGCGAAAAACGGCCAGTCATTTCCCCCCTGCCAGATGATCCACGCCAGCACCGCCACCATCCACGCTGAGGCGATCACGACGAATCCCGAACCATGCAGGTGATGCCGCAGCCGCTTCGGCAGCGCGAACACCATGATCACCGCAGCCATCGTCGAGAGCGCGGGCGGTTGCACCAGCACCGCGCCCATCACGCATGCGGCGGCGGCCCACCAGCCCCAGTGCAGCGGATTCGCATGCAGCAATGCGATGCGCAGGCACAGCGCCGCCACAGGCACGAGAGCGAACATCATTGTCGCCGGAGTCAGCGTCACGGCGGCGAGGTTGAAGGCGGGCAGCACATTGATG
>DAORHS010000298.1:4410-5975 GCA_035438165.1 Prosthecobacter sp. | reverse complement strand
ACAATTTAGGCCACGAGTATCCGTGATCATGACGTGATGGAACCGTGCCTGTGATGCGTTTCACCTGCCGCTCATGACACTCGCACGCTGTTTCATTCTTCTCAGTCTTCTGCTGGCATCCGTGGCCGGCGCCGCCACGAGACCGCACATCGTGATGTTCCTTTCGGACGATCACAGCGCCGAGTTCACCGGCTGCTACGGCCACCAGGCGATTCATACACCGAACATCGATGCTCTCGCGACCCAGGGGATGCGCTTCACCAACGTCTTTGCCGGATCGCCCACCTGCGCGCCCTCGCGGTCCATTCTCTACACGGGGCTGCATTCCTTCCGCAACGGCGCGATGGGCAACCACACGCAGTGCAAAGCCGGCCTCAAATCGCTGCCGCATTACCTTTCCGCGCTTGGTTATCGTGTGGTGCTCGCCAACAAAAGCCATGTCGGCCCCAAGGAGGTGTTTCCTTTTGAAATGCTTCAGGCCACGCTGCCCAAGGACCCCGCCATTGCACGCCGCTACCGCATGGAGGGGCTCGATACAAAAAAGGTCGATGCGTTTCTCGCCGGCCACGTCGCCGAGCATCCTGAGCAGCCGCTTTGTCTCGTGCTGGCTGACAGCGGTCCGCACGTGGTCTGGGAGAAAAACAAGACCTACGATCCCGCCACACTGCCGCTGCCGCCGATCCTCGTGGACACCCCGATCACTCGTGAGGCGTTTGCAAACTACTTCCAGGACATCACCACCGTGGACAAACGCGTCGGCGAGGTGCTGGCATCGCTCAAAGCGCATGGCATGGAGCCGAACACGCTGTTCATCTACACCTCCGACCAGGGCGCCGAGTGGCCGCACTGCAAGTGGACCGTCTATGACACCGGCCTGCGGGCGCCCTTCATCGTGCGCTGGCCGGGACAGGTGAAACCCGGCAGCACCAGCGACGCGCTGATTTCGTTCACCGATGTGCTGCCCACCTTCATCGACGTCGCCGGCGGCAAACCTCCCAAAGACATCGACGGTGGCAGCTTCCTCGACGTCATTCAGGGCAAACGCGACAAGCACCAAGACCACATCTTTGCCACCCACACACGCGACGGCGACATGAACGTCTTCCCGCAGCGCTGTGTGCGCGACGCACGCTTCAAGCTCGTGCTCAACCTTCTGCCCGAAAACCGCTGGACCACCCATTTCACGAAGGTCATGGACGTTCCCGGCAGCCACGGTCAGGTCTATGCCACGTGGCTTGAAAAAGCGAAGGCCGATCCCGATGCCGCCAAACTCGTCGCGACCATCGAAAACCATCCGCGCTGGGAGCTCTACGACACCGCCACCGATCCCTACGAACTGACCAATCTGGCGGCCGACCCGAACCATGTCGCGCGCATCGCCGCGCTGAAAAGCCGGCTCGTCTCATGGCTGCAGCAGCAGGGGGACGCCGAAGCGCTGGCGGCGGTGGAGAAGTAGCTGCTCAGAGCATTTGCGTCCCCTGCCGCCCGCGTGCATAAAACGCGCGCATGTCCGCCACCGCAGAACTCTCCCCGAGCACGATGATCGAACTCGTGCGCGAAACCGT
>DAORHS010000298.1:0-4310 GCA_035438165.1 Prosthecobacter sp. | reverse complement strand
CAGTTTCCCATCACCGGCACGGACGGCTTCGTCGTGGCGCTGGATCATCTGGCGCGCTCCGCGGATGGACGCGGCTTGGATGCTATGAGCGAGATTCAAGTCACCGGACAACCCGATGAGGCGCGCTTGCGCTGGCTGGCGGCCGAACTGCCGAAGCGCATGCCGCTGCTGCATGCGACGCTGCGCAAGGACGGCCTGTTCGGCGTGCCTTACTGGGAGTGTTCTGGCGAGGCGGTGGCGATTCCGATCGAGTTTCATCGGGTGCGCGGTGTGGACGGGCCTGAAGCCTCCGTCATCGACTCCATTTCCGAACTGCGTGCGCTGCGCATGCAGGGGCGCCAGCGCGTGAGCCTCGGCCCGCCGCACATTCGTTTCGATGTGGTGCGCACGAGCGATCAAACGTGGTCCATCGTGATGAACTGGTCGCACCTGCTGCTCGACGGCACGGGCGTCGAGCTGCTGTTCAAGCACATGAACGAGCTGTGGCTCGATCCGCAGGCCGTCTCGCCGCAGCAGCCGGCGGAGGGCAACACCAAGCCGTGGTGGAAGCTGTTTCAGGAGAGCGAGTCCTGCGGAAAGCATCTCATCAAGCTCGGCGCGGAGCGGTTTGTGTCCGCCAGCCAGGGCCGCGTGTCCAAAGGACGACGCTGCTGCTTCTGGGAGACGTTTTCACCCGAGGAGACGGCGAAGATCAAGGTCACACTCGGCAAGATCGGCGGGGACATGATGCGCACGTTTTTTTACGCCGGACTGGCTGCGCGCTGCCATCAGGCCCTGTTTCATTCACGCGGCCAGCATGACCTTTCGTATGCGGTCACGATGCCCGTGCAGCAGCGCCCGAAAGACGCGGCAGGAAAGGTGGCGGTGTTTCAGAACCACATGTCGATGTTCTTTTTCATCCTGAAGGACAGCGACCTCACGGACCTCGCCACGGCCAGCAAGGTGCTCATGAAGCAGCACATGGAGCATCTCAAACTGAAGCGGCACCTGTCCTTCAACTCGCTGCAGCTCCTCATGCGGCGCATGCCGGGCAAAACGATGCTCGACATGGTGCGGCTGGCCCAGCGCGGTGAGATCGCCTCCTGCTACCATGCCTACACCGGCAGTTTTGGCGAAGGCATGACCACCTTCTGCGGTGGAGACATCATAAACGCCATCCACATGCCCACCGTGAACGCCCCGCCCGGCAGCGGCCTGTTTGTCTCCGAATGCCGCGACCAGCTCACGGTGACGGTGAGCTACCTCGACTCCTGTTTGAGCGAATCCGAGGCCGATCTCATGCGTGGGCGCTGGCGTTCTGATCTTCTCGGTGAATGATGCAGCCATGAATCCGGACGTGCTCATCATCGGCGGTGGCAGCGCAGGCGTGGCGGCGGCTTTGGCCGCGGCGCGTCAGGGTGTGGACACGTTGTTGGTTGAGCGACACGGCTTCCTCGGCGGCGCGGGCACGGCCTCGCTCGTGCATTCGTTCTGCGGGCTCTATGATTTGCCGCAAACGCCGGACGCAGCTCCGCATGTCGCGAATCCGGGGCTTCCAGTCGAGCTGGAGCGAGAATTGCTCGCCCGAGGCATCGCGCATGGCCCGGTGCGCATGGGAAAGGTCGATGTGCTGATGCATCAGCCTCAGCGACTTGCCTTGTTTTATGATCAGTGGTGCTCCAAGCAGCCAAATATGAAAGTGCTGCTGCACACGGAGGTCACAGCGTGCTCGGTGGATCAAAATCGTGTCACTGAAGTCTCGCTGCATTGCCGCGGAGCAGCGTGGAAGCTGCGTCCGCGCTCAATCGTCGATGCCAGCGGTGACGCGATGCTGGCGGTGCTTGCCAATCATCCGTGGGAAGCCACACCGTCGAAGGAACTGCAGCGTCCCGCTTACATCGTCGGCATTGGCAATGTGTCGGCAGAAGCACTCACCGGTGATGAGCCGCTGAAAATCGCCGGATGTCTTGCCAAGGCCATCAAGGAGAAGAACCTGCCCGCAGAGGCCGCAGGCGCACATTTTCGCGGCAGCGGCGCTTTGAACGAAATCTTCCTCACGCTCGATCTTCCCGGTGATTCGCCAGAATGCCCGTTTGATGCGACGGACTCACGCAGTTTGACCTGGATCGAGATGCAGGGCCGCGAAGTGACGTTTGCCATCGTCGATCATCTGCGTGCCTCGCTCGAAGGCTTCGCCAATGCACGCGTCACCACACTGCCGGTGCGCGCGGGTATTCGCGAAAGCAGGTCTTGGATTGGCGAGGCCGTTTTGACCGAGGAAGACATCCTCGAAAGCCGCAGCGGTGAGCAGGCCGTCGCCAACGCGACGTGGCCGATCGAACTGCGTGAAACGGCCCGTGGACCACGGTTGCTGTATCCGCGTGAGCCAAAAGCCTGCGGCATTCCACTGGGCTGCCTCCGTGCGCGTGATTTACTGAACGTGTTCATCGCCGGACGCTGCCTCTCCGCATCACATCGCGCACAGGCGAGCATTCGCGTGATGGGAACGGCGCTGGCAACGGGACAGGCGGCCGGGATCGCCGCCGCAAGCAATGAAACGAACACCGCAGACCTTGCACAGAGCGTCAGGAAGGTTTTAAGCGATTTAGAAGCGTGAACATCGTCGATCTCATTTTCCAACGCGCCACCGCCGCCGACAACGCCGTGATCAGCCCGGAGCTGAGGCTCACGTTTGGCGAGCTGGAAACGCGCATGAATGACTGCGCAGGCCGAATGAATGCCGATCAACTCTGGCCGAAGAAGCAGAGGCCACGCATCGGCCTGGATGCGCCGAGTGGCGCGGACTACATCGTGGTGGCGCTGGCGATTTTGAAGCAGAACGCCTGCTTTGTGCCGATCCCGGCCGAACTGACCGCCAGCGAGCGCGCACAACTCGCGAAATCGACGGCGCTGGATGCCATCGTGTTTGCGAAGAGTGCGGAAGACTGGCGCATCGAGTCTGTGGTTCATGATTCAGCACCTGCCTTCGATGAAGCTGCGCTGGAAGCGCTGAATCCGGCCTTCATTCGGTTTAGCAGCGGCACGACGGGTACCTCGAAGGGCATCGTGATCTCGCATGAGACGCTGCTGGGCCGCATCACGGCGGCGAACGAAGGTTTGCGCATCGGACCGCAGGATCGCGTGCTGTGGGTGCTGCCGATGGCGCATCACTTTGCCGTCTCGATCATTCTCTACCTGTATCACGGCGCCACCACAATCCTCGCACCCGCGAGTGACCCGAAGGTGATGATCGCGATGATGCGCGAGCATGGCGCGACCGTGATGTACGGCTCGCCCTACCATTACACGATGCTCTCCGGCCAGCCGGATGCGGCGGCGCTTGGCTCGTTGCGACTCGCGGTGTCCACGGCGTTTGCGCTGACGGCGGAAGTTGCGGAGCTTTTCGCGGGTAAAACGGGCCTGCATCTTACCCAGGGTATGGGAATCATCGAAGCGGGGCTGCCGATCCTGAATTTGGAGCATGCGAAGGACAAACCGACTTCGATTGGCAGGCCCTTGCCCGCTTTTGAGGTCAAACTCGACGACGGCGAGCTGATGCTGCGCGGACCGGGCATTTTTGACGCGTATCTGACGCCCTGGCAGCCGCGTGAGGCGGTTTTACGTGATGGATGGTTCGCCACGGGCGACATCGCGGAGATGGATGAAGACGGCTGCCTTTACCTGCGTGGCCGTGTGCGCAGTGTGATCAATGTGGGCGGCTTGAAATGCTTCCCCGAAGAGGTGGAGGCTGTTTTGTGCAGCCATCCGGGTGTGAAAGCCGCCCGTGTTTCCGCACGCGCGCATCCGGCGGTGGGAGCCATGCCCTCGGCGGAAATCATCCCGCAAAATGCAGAATCGCCGCCTGCGGTGATTGAGTTGAGAAAACTTTGCCAGGAACGACTCTCCGCCTACAAAGTGCCGTTGTTCTACACGTTTGTCGCCGAGCTGCCCTTGACGGCCAGCGGCAAGCTTCGCCGCTATTAACTTCCATGAACCGTTCCCCTCGCATTGCCATTCTCGGAGCCGGTCCGGCAGGCAGCGCGCTCGCTGCACTGCTCGCACGCCAGGGCATCCAGCCGCTCGTGTTCGACGATGAAAAGCGCCCCGCCCTGCTCGTGGGCGAGTCGTTGATTCCCGCCATCGTCGCGATCTTGCAGCGCATGGGCATCGAGGACCGCGTGGCGGCCATCTCGCAGTTGAAACCGGGCGCCAGCTTCATTCATCACCGTGGCACGCAGATGCATTTCAATTTCAGCTCGGTCAAAGGCCGCCTGCCGCCTTATGCCTACAACGTGCCACGTCCCGCATTCGACGATGCGTTGAAGGATTAC
>DAORHS010000297.1:0-5990 GCA_035438165.1 Prosthecobacter sp. | reverse complement strand
GATTTTGCCATCCAAAGCCACAAACCGCAAGCCCGCCCTCGCCAACCTCCAAGTCCTCCAAAGCACTCCCGCCTACGCCTTGACCGCCGCCCGCTTCCCCGCCTTTGCCCTGGCCCGCTTTGGCTTCGCTGGCGACAACGGCAGCCCAAGCGCAAACTTGAGCCGACTGCCGATCATGGGCGGATGCTGAGCTTCCACTTCCCACATTTCACGCATCCAGTCGGAGATATGCGTCTGAATCAGCGGTTCAAATGTGTCGGCTTTCTTCATGGCTTGGATTTAGGTTCGGGTTTGGATCGCAAAGGAAGCTGTTGGCGAAGCGCGGCAAGCGCCTCGGAGCCGAAGAAAAAGTGATCCATGACCGGCGTGCCGCCAAGGAGTTTCTGGTAAAAGGTGCAGGACGTTTCGGTCGCCTCCCCCCACACCAGATGGCAGCCCAGCTTCTCGGCAACCACGGCGATGCCAATGAACATGCCGAATCCCATGCCCTTGTAACCGCCTGCTGGATCGTTCAAGGCCGGATGCACCGTGAGGAAGTCGAGCACGAGATGATTGCACCAAGTCCTGCGGCACCATGCAACCCCGAGAGTCGATGAAACCGACTCACCGATGGCCTTGGCAATGATGATGAAACCTATTTCACTCTTCGGGTTTGCGCCAGTCTTTACCAGCAACTCATCCATGCTCGTCGCAGCTTCATTCCGCTTCAGGTAATAGCGCCAGCGTTTGCCTGCGAGCCGCGCCAGCTCAATCGAATCCGCCGCCATATCAGGCCGCGAGTGCTTGCGCGGAGCCTTCCACTTCTTCATCTCCGCGTCGTCACCCATTCGCGCAAACTCCAGCCGCACCTGCTGCGGGCCTGTTGGAGTTTGAATGGTGAGTTGAGCGATCATTTGCTGATCGTAGCTGGCAGCACCGAATTGCCAAGACCTGATCGCGAGCACCTGATTCACCACTGTACTAGCCAGAAGCCGGTCACAAACTGTGACCACCTCACTTCGCATCGTGGCGGACACGCTATGCACCCCTCACGCCAGCGCCTCTCGGCAATACTGCACGCACCTCGCCGCTTGCTTCACGGCGTCGTAGCCTTCGGGGATTTTGTATTCCAGTTCGACTTCGGCGGGGAAGGTCCACTTCTCTTGGCGCATGAGGTGCAGCACTTCCGTGCTCGGAGCTGGCCCTGGCCCAGAGGACGTTGAACCGTTCGGAGAGGCACTGCGATTGGCCTGCGAGGCTAAAGATCACCGGGTGCAGGGTCGTATTGCAAAAGCCTCGTTCGCCGCCACCGATGAATTTCCCACGCATGTCTCTCTCCCGAATCCTTGCTCTGCCTGTCTTGTTTGTTGTCTCCACGGTCTGCGCCCAACAAGGGGGCGCACCGGTAGAGGTGCCGCCCTCGCTGGTGCCGGCGGAGCTGGTCCCGGACACCCGGGCTTTGTCTGCGGAGGAGGAACTGAAAACCTTTCAGGTGGCGCCGGGCTACCGGGTGGAACTGGCGGCGAGTGAGCCGCTGGTGGGCGATCCGATCTTTGCGCAGTTTGGTCCGGATGGTCGGCTCTGGGTGGTGGAGATGCGTGGTTATATGCCGGACATTCACGGCAACCGTGAGGATGAGCCGGTGGGCCGGATCGTGATCCTCACCGACACAGACGGCGACGGGCGTTTCGATCAAAGCAAGGTCTTCCTCGATCAACTCATCATGCCCCGCACGGTCCTGCCCATCGGCGATGGCGCGCTGGTGGGCGCACCGCCGATGCTGTGGTATTGCCCGGACAAGAATGGCGATGACAAGGCGGATGAGAAGATCTTGGTGGCGCAGGATGCCGGCGCGCAAACCATCCCTGGCCGCCCCGAACTGGCGAACCCGGAACATGGTGCGAACTCGCCGCTTTGGGCACTGGACAACTGGATCTACTTTGCGGAATACGCGGCGCGTTTTCGCTGGCGTGGCGCGGGTAATTTTGAGCGCAGCATCTCGTCCATGCGCGGTCAATATGGGCTCAGTCAGGATGACTTTGGCCGTCTCTTTTACAACTTCAACTCTGGCCACCTGCAGGGCGACATGTGGCCCTCCCATTACCGTCTGCGCAATCCGCACTTTGCGAGGTCGGGAGGCCGCATCAGCCCGCCGGTGAACCAGGCCGTGTGGCCGATCCGTGTGACACCCGGCACGAACCGCGCCTACATCCCGGAGAACATGGCGGGTCACAAGATCAAGAATTTCACGGCAGCGTGCTCACCCTGGATTTACCGAGGTGATCTCTTCCCAGCGGATGCGCTTGGCAATGCCTTCGCCTGCGAACCGGCCCTGCATCTCGTGAAGCGAGACATTCTCACCCTCGAAAAGGGCAGGCTCGTGGCGCGTGAAGCCTACGAGCAGCGTGAGTTTCTTGCGTCCACGGATGAGCGCTTCCGTCCTGTCAGCATGACCACGGGGCCCGATGGAGCGCTTTACGTCGTCGATTTTTACCGGGGCATCATCCAGCACCGCATCTCACTCAGTCCCTATCTGGAAAAGTACATCCAGGAGCATGATCTGGTGGAGCCGCGCGGCCTGGGAAGGATCTGGCGCATCGTTCCTGAAAAGGCCAAGACACGTTCGGCACCGAATCTGGCGAAGCTTGGCAGTGCAGAGCTCGTCCCCATCCTCGCCCACGCCAATTCCTGGCACCGGGAAACCGCTCAGCGCCTGCTCGTCGAGCGTGCGGAGGCAGGGGGCGTCCCCGCGCTGGAAGCTCTCACGCTCGGCGAGGTCGCGCTCGGTCGCCTGCATGCCTTGTGGACGCTTGATGGCATGGGCAAGAGCACCTGGCCGGTGATCGAGACGGCGCTCGCGGATGCCGATGCACGCGTGCGCAACAGTGCCGTGCGCATCGCTGAAGGTTTCCTGGCCGGAGAAGGGCGCGCCGCGGCGGTGGCCAGGCTCATCGCCCTCTCCGTCACCGAACCGGATTCGCAGGTGCAGACTCAAATCGCCCTGACGCTGGGCGAGTGCCAGGACTCGAAGGCCGATCAGGCCATGGCTGCGATGGCCAGCCGCGTGCCCGATCACCCCTATATGGCCGAAGCCATCCTCAGCGGGGTCAAAGGCCGCGAGCTGGAACTGCTGGAGCATTGCCTTGCCACGGGAAGCGGCAAGAAGCTGATCCCCAGCCTGGCGGGCTGTGTGGCTGCCGAACGCGACCCGGTCCGTGTCTCACGGTTCCTGGCACTTGCGGAAAAGGCCGGAGCCACGCCTCGCAAAACGCTGCTCGCTGGCTTCACCGCCAATTCGGCGGACTTCACACGCCGGAAGGTGAAGCTCGAAGCCAAACCGGCTCTTCTCGACACGCCCGGCACCGAAAAGGTTGCGGACATGCTGACCTGGCCGGGCAAGCCTGCGCCCGCAGGTTTCAAGCCGCCGCGCCCGCTGACGGCTGATGAGCAGGATCGTTTTAAGATGGGCAAGGCGCTCTACTCCGGCATCTGCGCCGGCTGCCATCAGCCCAATGGTTCAGGCCTTGATGGCATCGCCCCGCCGCTGATTGATTCCGAATGGGTCACGGGCTCGCCCGAACGGCTCAGCCGCATCGTCCTCCACGGCGTGCGCGGCTACATCACGGTCAAAAAGAGGCGTTACCAGCTCGACATGCCTCCGCTGGGCGCCTTGGGCGATGAGCCTCTGGCGGCCATTCTCACGTATCTCCGGCGTGAGTGGGAGCATGGCGCGGAGCCCATCTCACCGGACTTTCTCAAAGCGGTCCGCGAAAAGGAAGCGCGACGCACCGATTCCTGGACAGAACAGGAGCTGCTCAAGATTCCGTGACCGAGCGTCTCGCCGCCCAGCACCTTTCGGCGTTCTCCAAAACAACAGGCCTCGAAGCCGCATCAAGCGACCCCGAGGCCGTGACTTGCTGAAAGGAGCAAGGCTCACTCACGCCAGCGCCTCTCGGCAATACTGCACGCACTTCGCCACTTCCTTCACGGCGTCGGAGCCTTCGGGGATCTTGTATTCCAGCTCGATCTCGGCGGGGAAGGTCCACTTCTCCTTTTTCATCAACTGCAGCACTTCCTTGATTGGCGTCTGACCCTGGCCCCAGGGCAGGTTGCCACCGTCGGCGGTGCGGTCCTTCAGGTGCAGGTTCGTGATGCGCGCGTGATACTTCTCCAGAACGGGGATGGGTGATTTCCCCTTCGTGCCGGCGACGTAGTGGCCGATGTCGAGGTTCAGGCCGATGTATTGACCAAGCTCGAAGATCGGGTCGTGGTATTCCATCTCCGGCAGGTTGTTCGTGTGGTTGTGAAAGCCGACCCAGATCTTGTGCTTGTCCGCAAAAGGCGCGACGCGCTTGGCGAGGATGGCATTGCGCTCGGTGGTCACGCCCGTGCAGCCCAGCGCCTTCGCCACGAGGAAGCTGAAGTCGATCTCCTCATCCGACTGCCCGAAGCCCATCTTGTGGATGTGAATGTTGACGCCCGCATCGTTATACATCTTCCGCAGTTCACGGCACTTCGCGAGCTGCTGCTCCCGCTCCGCATCGGTGGCCTTGCCCTTGATGCCAGCAAAGTCTTGGATCGGCCCGCCCATGAGTTCCGTCTCGCTGAGGCCATCCTCGAGCAGCGCCTTCAGCGTCTCCTCCGCCGTCTTCGCCATGCTGCGATAGCTATACGTGATGCACCCAATGCGCACGCCATTGAAGACGGAGTTGGGCTTGTCTGCCGCCGAAGCGAACCGTGGAAGCGTGAAACCAGTGGCAGCCGCGACGGCGGTGCCGAGAAAGCTGCGGCGTGAGAGAGGGGTGGATGTCATGGGAAGGCTGGGTTGAGGTGCGCTGCTTCTTCTGCCCGAATGGCAAGGAAATCAAGGACGTGGAGGCGAAGGACTCCTCTCCCTTCTTGCCGCGTTCATGTCCCCGCGCTACTCAAACGCCATGACTCTCACGCTTCCCAAGTGGTTCGATCTTCACACGCACTTCCGCCAAGGCCCGGCGATGGCTTCGTATGTCCAAGCGCACCTCGACATGGGCTGCGCGGGCGCTTTGGCGATGCCGAACACGCAGCCGCCGGTATCGTGGGTTGCTGGTGCGGCGCAGACGGATGGCTGGAGCATCGAGAGCTACTCGGCGGAGCTGCGAGCGGCTGGGGCGGAGGCTTTTGAGCAGCTCATTGTGCCGCTTTACCTCACGCGGCAGACGACAGCGGCGATGATCCGCTATGGCGCGGCCTCGGGGCTGCTGCGGGCCTGCAAATACTACCCGCCGCATGGCACGACGAACTCGGAGCATGGCATGCCGATGGATGACCTGATCGGTGGTGAGGTGTTGCGGGCGATGGAGGAATGCGGTGTCGTGCTTTGCATTCATGGCGAGCAGCATGCACTGAGCGGGCCGGATTACATCGACGCGCAGCAGAATGCCGAGACGCGATTCTACACCGAGCGCATGCCGCGACTTCTCGCTGAGCATCCGAAACTGCGCATCGTGTGCGAGCACATCACCACACGCACTGCGGCGGAGTTTGTGGTCGCAGCACCGGAGCATGTCGGGGCCACGATCACGCCGCAGCATCTGCTCTACACGCTGGGGCATCTGATTCAGGGATTGAAGTATCACCTCTACTGCCTGCCCATCGTGAAGTTCCAGGATGATCGTGCTGCGTTGCGTCACGCCGTGACGACGGCAGGCCAGACCAAGTTCTTCGCGGGCACGGACAGTGCTCCGCACACGACGAAGGCCACCGCCTGCGGTTGTGCCGCTGGTTGCTTCACCGGTGGCTGTGCGCCGCAGCTCTATGCGATGGCCTTTGAAGACGCGGGCGTCGATCTTAGCACAAGCGAGGGCCAGACGCTGTTTGAGCGCTTCCTCTGCCTCAACGGCCCCGCCTTCTACGGCTTCCCAGCCTCCACACTGCGTTTCCAGATGGAGAAGGCGCCTTCGCATACGCCCATCCTCGAAACACCCGCCGGCCTCGTGACGCCACTGCCGCTCGGCATGGGCATCGAGCTGACG
>DAORHS010000296.1:0-5993 GCA_035438165.1 Prosthecobacter sp. | reverse complement strand
GTTGAGGTTCGTGGTGAAGATCAGATACTCGCCGCTGGGATGGAAATACGGCGCCCAGCTCATCGCGCCGAGCTTCGTGACCGGCTTCTGCTCGCTGCCGTCGGCGTTCATCGTCCAGACCTCGGCCACATCGCCCTTCGGCGTGAAGCGACGCCAGCAGATGCGTTTTCCATCGGCGCTGAAGAACGGACCGCCATCATAGCCGGGCGCGTCGGTGAGGCGCTTCACGTTCGAGCCGTCGGTGTCGGCGGTGTAGATCTCCATGAAGTACTGCTTGTCGATCTTCAGCCGCACCTCGTCTTCCTTGCTGAGCTTCGTCTCGTAAGCCTGACGGTTCGAGGCGAAGACGATCTTGTTCCCATCCGGCGAGTAGTCGCCTTCCGCGTCATAGCCGCGTGTGTTCGTGAGGTTCTTCAGCGACTTTTCAGCGAGCGTGTACTCCCAAATGTCGTAGTGCTCATCGTAGTCCCAAGAGTAGCGGCGCACCTTGGTGTTTTTGCGTTCCTCATACTCGGCCTGCTGGAGCTTTTTCGAGTCAGGATCGGTGTGCGTGCTCGCAAACAGCACGCGCTTGCCATCGGGATGAATCCACGCGCAGGTCGTCTTGCCCATGCCGGGTGAAATGCGCTCCTGATCGCCCGTTTCGAGGTCCATCAGGTAAATTTGATAAAACGGATTCCACTCCTCGCGCTCGGACTGGAAGATCATCTTCGTGCCATCGGCATTGAAGTAGCCCTCACCGGACCTTTTGCCCTCAAAGGTGAGCTGACGGGCGTTCGTGACAAAATCCGCCTCGGTCTGGGCGAAAACGGCGGTGGCGGAAAGGACGAAAAGGGCGAGCAGGCGCATGATTGGGAAAGAACATACGTCCGCCGGGGATGTTTGCAGAAACTTTGCGCATGCACACGGGCCCGAACCGCGTTTTGATGCGCCCGAACTTTTCCCAACCATGCGCATCCTCCCCCTGCTCACTCTGTTCTCCCTGCTGGTCTCCGCCTCCGCCGAGCCCGTGTCGCTGTTTGATGGCAAGACGCTCAACGGCTGGGATGGCGAGAAGACGAAGGTCTGGCGTGTCGAAAATGACGTGATCGTCGGCGGATCGCTGGAGGGGAATCCGCAGAATGAGTTCCTGACCTCGAAGAAGGTGTATCGAAACTTCATCCTGCGGCTGGAATACAAGCTGGAAGGCACGGAGGGCTTTGTGAACGGCGGCGTGCAGTTCCGCAGCGTGCGCATCCCGCAGCCGCCGAACGAAATGAGCGGCTTCCAGGCCGACATCGGCGCGGGTTACTCGGGCTGCCTCTATGATGAGTCACGCCGGAAGAAGATGCTGGCGCAACCAGCGAAAGAGCTGATCGAGAAAGCGGAAAAGCCGGGAGAATGGAACCAATACATGATTCGCGCCGAGGAGCAGCGCATTCAGCTTTTCGTGAATGGTGTGCGCACGGTCGATTACACCGAGCGCGAGCCGGGGATCGACCTGAAGGGCCTCATCGCGCTGCAAATCCACGGCAAGTGCAAGGCGCAGATCGCCTTCCGCAACATCGCCATCGACGCGCTGCCAGATGCCCTGGTGCCGGAAGAGAAGGATGTGCTGAATCGCTTCGGCAATCCGGGTGCGGATGTGGCGAAACATGTTCCGTTTCAGGGCGGGAAGTTCACGCTGGAGCCGAATGAGGTCATCGTGATGGCAGGACAAGAGAACTTGGTGCGTGATCAGAAGGCGGGTGACCTGGAAGCCGTGCTCGGCACCGCTTTTGCGGCAAAGCAGCCGCGTTTCCGTTCCATGGCCTGGGAAGGCGACACGGTCTATGAGCAGTGGCGCGATCTGAACTTTGGCGACTGGAAGGCACAGCTCGATGCGGCGGGCGCAGGCATCGTGATCGCTCAATTTGGCCAGGTGGAGTCTTTTGATGGCGTGAAACGCATCGCGGAGTTCAAGTCAGCCTATCATCGGCTGCTGGACCAGTTCACCGCGCACACGCCGCGTCTCGTGCTCGTGTCGCCGATGCCGTTTGAAAAGCCCGTGGCATCGCATGCACCCGATCTGACGCAGCGGAACGCGGATGTGAAAGCCTACGCCGAAGCCGTGCGCGAGGTGGCGAAGCAGCGAGGCGCTGTCTTTGTCGATCTGTTCACGCCTTTGTCCGCCCACAGCGACAAGCGCCTCACAGACGACGGGCTGCATTTGAATGCGCTGGGGCTGCAAGTGGTGGCGCGTGAGATCGCACAGCAGCTTGGTGCGTCATCAAGTGACGCAGACGATCTGACGGCATTGAAAGCAGCCATTGTTGAAAAAAACCGCCTGTGGTTCGACTGCTGGCGTCCGGCGAACTGGTCCTTCGTTTATGGCGACCGCGTGACACAGATGTTTGGCAAGCCGGCGCAGGACGCGCCATCGCTGCGGGAAAGTTTTGAAGCGCGCAAGCCGCTGATCGCGAAGCTGGATGCACGCATTCACGCGATCGCGAAAGGCGAGAAAGTGAAGGATGAACCAAAATCCGAATCGAAGGTGGTGACTGAAACGGTGCTCACGCCCGAGCAGCAGATGGCGGCATTCACCGTGACGGAAGGTTATGAGATGAATCTTTTCGCTTCCGAGGTGGAAGGCGTGGCGAAGCCAACGCAGTTCTCATGGGACGAGCGCGGACGCCTGTATGTGGCCTGCTCGCCGACGTATCCGCAGACAGTGCCCGGCGTGAAGCCTTCGGATTACATCCTCGTGCTCGAAGACACGGATGGGGATGGCAAGGCGGACAAATCGACGCGCTTTGCGGAAGGTCTGACGATGGTGCAGGGCGTCGAACCGGGCGCAGGCGGTGTCTATGTCTGCGACTTCGACCAGATCGTGCATTTGAAGGACACGAATGGCGACGGCAAGGCGGATGAGAAGACGGTGCTGTTCTCCGGCTTCGGCATCGGCGACACGCATCAGCTCGCCAACTCGATCTGCCATGGTCCTGATGGCGCGCTGTGGTTTACGCAGGGGTTGCATGCCTTTTCGCGCGTGGAAACGGCGCATGGACTCGCACGACTGGAGAAAGCAGGCGTGTGGAAGCTGAATCCGCGCACGCAGAAGATGGAAGGTTACTTTAATGGCGGCAAAGCGGGGCACAACTGCTGGGGCGTGGCGTTTGATGACTACTTGCAGGTCTTCCACAAGAGCGGCGACCGTCCGGTGGGTTACTACAGCGTGCCGGGGCTCGTGGCGCTCGCCGACCCGGATGAATACCATCCGACCGGAGCGCTGTTCGACACGAATCCGAAGACGAACAGCCTCGACTTCATCGGCACCAAGGCGCTGCCGGATGACATTCAGGGCTGTGCGCTGATCGGCGGCTACTTTGGCAGCGTGGTCGAGTTGCATCGCCTCGCAGATGATGGTTCGGGCTTCAAGAGCATGCAGCTGCCGAAGCTGGTGATTTCGAGCGACACATCGTTTCGTCCGGTGGATGTGAGCATCGGCCCCGACGGCGCGATGTATCTCTGCGACTGGTTCAATCCGGTCATCGGCCACTATCAGGCCAGTTACGCGGATCCGCGCCGTGATCGCACCCATGGCCGCATCTGGCGCATCACGGCGAAAGGCCGCGCACCGGTGAAACAACCCGCTCTGGCGGACATGAAACCGGCGGACCTGCTCGAACAGCTCAAGTCGCCGGAGCGCTGGACGCGTTATCAGGCCAAGCGCCTGCTGTTCGATGCGCCAACCGAAGACGTGCTGAAGGCGGCGGATGCATTCATCGCGAAGAACGACGACGAGCACTTGCTGATGGAAGTCTGCGGCGTGTTTGAATCCCATGAATCGCCGCGTGTGGAGTTGGTGGAGCGATTGCTGAAGGCGAAAGATGCTCGTGTGCGTGCCTATGGTGCGCGGGCAGCCGGATCGCTCGATTTACTGGCACAAGCGGTATGTGATGAGCATCCGCGTGTGCGGTTGGAGGCCGTGGTGGCCTGTGCCCGCGTTTTGAAGCCGGAAGCGGTGGAGGTGGCCGTGCAGGCACTCGACAAACCGACCGACCGATTCATTGACTACGCGCTCAAGCAGGTGGTGAAGAGCCTGAAGCCGCAATTCGTTCCCGTGCTGGCCAAGCTCACCTTCGGCGGCAACGCGAAGCACGCGGCCTATGTGAAGCAGATCGCCAGCGCCGCAGCGGTGGTCGAGCATCCGGGCAAGCTCGTGTATGACGCGCTTTGCCTGAACTGCCATCAGCCCGAGGGCAAGGGACTGCCGGGCATCTATCCTTCCATCATCGGCAGCGATTGGGCCGGCGGTGATCCGCAACGCCTGATCAAAATGCTGCTGCATGGCCTCAGCGGCCCGATCCGCGTCAACGGCGAGGAATTCAAACAGCTCGCACCCCTGCCGATGCCTCCAATGGGACTGAATGATGAGCAGGTGGCGGATGTGCTGAGCTATGTTCGGGCGAACTTCGGCAACAAGGCCCCGGCGGTGACGGCGGAGCAGGTGAAAGCCGTTCGCGCCGCCAGTACGGATCGCGCGACGTTTTGGACGGCGGAAGAACTGGGAAAGTAAGCAAAAGCTTTCCGTGCTGAGCATTGAACTTGCTCCAATTCGGGGCATCCAATGCCTGTGCCCTCTGACGCTCCGAAAAAGACCCGCCGTTGGTGGAAGTGGATCAGGCGACTGTTGCTGGCCGGCTTCGTAATGCTGGTGCTGGCTGTCGTCTTCCACGCGCCATTGCTGCGCTCGGTGATCGGCTACGGCGGCCCCAAGGGCGCTGGCGTGGCGGGCATTCAGCTCAAATGGCAGGTCGATGGATCGGTGATTGGCGATTTGAAGATCAGCGGCATCGAAGCGAGCGGATCTTTGGTGGAGCGCGCGACGATCGGCGAGTTCGCCGCCGACTACGATGTCTGGACTTTGGCCAGAACGGGCGACCTCGACATCGTGAAGCGCGTGGCTTTGAAGGATGTGGATGTGGCGCTGGATCTGCGAAAGCTGCCCAAGAACGAAAAGATCGTGGTGGAGGTAAAGCAACCCTCGTCCGGCAAGCCACCGCCGCTGGTGTGGCCGAAGGTCATCGACATCGAGAACGTGAATGCCGAGGTCACGCTGATGGATGGCGGCAAGATCACGGTGCGAGGGCTGTCACTGCGCGTGGGCGAGGGCATGCCGGGGATTTTTGAACTGGCGGAGTTCAAGGTGGAGCCGGGCGATTTGCGCGTCGCGAATGTGAAGGCGCAGGTGCAGTGGGGAGAGCGTACGCTCACGATTGCTGGTCTCGATCTGCCATATGGCGCCCGCTTGAACTCGCTCGCGGTCGATTTGAATGAATGGGGCAAGGATGCGGCGGGCGTGAAGCTCGATGCGAGCATGGGGAAGGCTGCGGTCGTCGTCGAAGCGATGGTACGAGGCATCTTCGGTGGCGCGATGCAGGCGAAGGCCGACGTGCGTGTGCGAAACCTCGCGTCGAGTGAATTGCAGGCGCTGAAGCTGCCGGACGGCGTCGAGTTCGGGCCGGTGAGTTTCGATTTGCATGCCGAAGGCGATCCGAAGGCGCCCATGACCATGCTGGCGAGCGGGGATCTGCAGGTGAAGGATGTGCGCGCTGAGGGAGCCCTGCTGGATGCGGTCTCGGTGAAGTTTGAGATCAAGGATGGCACTGCGAAAGTGAGCGAGGCCAGGGTGGTTCGCGGCGCGAACGAGGTGAGCGCCGATCTTGAGTCAAAGCTCGCGGAGGACGTGATGAAATCTCCGTGGACGGCGAAGCTGCAGGCGAAGATCGTGGACGCGACCCGGCTTCTGGCGAAGCCGCCACCGGTGCGTGGGCTGATCGATCTCACGGCAACGGCGTCAGGCATCGGTGTGACGCCGACCCAGGTGGTGATGCATGTGGACGGCACCGACCTGGGATTCGAAGCCTACCAACTGCCGAAGCTGGGTGTGGATGTGAGTTTGGATGGCAAGGAAGCAAAGCTCAGCGTGCCCGCTCTGATGCTCGGAACCGGAAACCGTGTGGATCTGCATG
>DAORHS010000295.1:0-6003 GCA_035438165.1 Prosthecobacter sp. | reverse complement strand
TGATTCCTGCCGCGAGATAGAGAAACCGTGTGGTCAGCGTGCTGCACGTTTCTGCCGGTGCTGCGCTTGGTTTCACCGGCTCCACCGGCGTCGCATCACGAGCGACCCACCACGCGGCGGCACCGATGAGCAGATTGACGCCCGCAGCAGTCATGACCGTGGTGCGGATGCCCCAGAGTTCCAGCAGCCAGAAGGTACTGAGGAGCACGCCTGCGAGAGCCCCGAGCGTGTTCACACCATACAGCACGCCGAGGCTGCCGCGCTGCTGGTCTTGATCCGTCTCCACCCATTTGAAGGCTGCGGGAAGGCTGCCGCCCATCAGCAGGCATGGCGGCGCGAGAACGATCGTCGCCAGAACAAGTTGCAGCAGTGTGGCAGTGACTTGCCCCAAAGCGGCGATGCCGCCCGTGCTGAGATAAAGAGAACGCACCATCCAAAGCAGCAACGGCGTCAGTAGAGCGGCGATGCCAACACCGAGCTCAATGAATGCATACAGTCGCAACGGATTGGCCGAGGCCTCGACTCTTCGTCCAAACAGCGCACTGCCGGCGCCAATTGCTCCCATGAAGATCGCCAGCACCGCAGCGGTGGCAGGCGTGGCACCGCCGAAGACGAGTCGGAACTCTCTTAGCCAGGCCATTTGATACACGAGCGCACAAGCCCCGGACAACGCCAGCAGGGTGGCGAGGAAGGGCAGGCGGAGGGAGGGGGGCATGGGTGAAGGGTTATGAGTTAGAGGTTAGGAGAGTTATCAGTGGGGGCGTTGTCGGAAACGGGATTTGAAAGGAGATGGTCTTCGCCGGTTTGATAGAAGGACGAGGATTCGTGAACTGTGCTGTCTCGGTTTTTATTGGCGGCGCGGGTGAGGTAGTTCATGTAGCCGTTCAAGAGGCGCTTGGCGGTATCGAACAGGTTTCGTCCTTCCAACAGCATCTTGTCGTCGATGTAACGATCATCATGCGCGGTGATCAGGTGATCGAGCACTTCAAAGAGTGAGCCACGGGCATTGCTGCAGAATTTGTAATTGTCGCGAAAGTGAAAGCGGACGAAGCCCTCGGCGATGTTGGCGGTGATGGAGCGTGACGCACGACGAAGCTGGCTTGCCAGTTCATAGCGTTCCTCCTTCGGCAAATGCGCCACAATCTCCCGGCTGACAAACAGCCGCAGATTCCGCGCCGTTTTCCAGCACTCCAGGTCTTCAAATGATCGGATCGAGTCCATCAGACCTCATAAATCATCCCCCCTAACTCATCACTTCAAAAGAAGCACTCATCCAACTGGCACGGCCCAATGCTCGCGATACTCACGTTTGAGCAGCTTCGAGGTGTCGGCATTGCCGATGAATTGTTCTTTGGCTGGATCAAACACGAGCGCCTGACGTGTGCGGGCGGCGATGTTGCCGAGGTGGCAGAGTGAGGTCGAGATGTGATTGATGGTGATGTCGGTGTTGAGCTTCACGCCGGTGCGGATGGCGTCGAAGAAGTTGGCGTGATGCGCGGCGAGGTCAGGACCGCTGCCGGCCTTGAGTTCTTCGATGAGCTTGTTTTTCTCGCCATAGATCTGCCAGCTTCCTTTCGCCTTGCCGCCGATAACCATGCCCTTGGTGCCATACCATGCGCAGCCGTTCTCATGGCCCTCTTGAACGTAAGGGCTCCAGTCGCGCTGCTCGTAGATGAGCTGCTTCGTTTTGCCGGCAATGTCATATTCAAAGGCGCAGTAGAGCGTGTCGGGCCACTCCTGATCGTCGTCGAAGAAGAGCTTGCTGCCCTGGCCGATGATGCGGTTCGGATGCTGCTCCACGCCGAGACCCCAGCGGGCGATGTCGATGTCATGCACGCCGTCGTTGCCGAAATCACCCGCGCCGAAATGATGAAACCAGCGCCAGTGGCCGGGATGGTAGGTTTTTTTGAAGGGCACCTTCGGCACGGGGCCGAGCCACAGGTCGTAATCGAGTTCCGCAGGCGGCTCGGAGTCTGGTTGATGGCCGTGATTTTTGCGAAGCTGGCTGTTCCATGCCTTCGCGACCAAAATGTCACCAATGATGCCGCTGCGGAGCTTTTCGACGATCTGCATCACGTGCCCCGTGCTGCGGCTCTGCGTGCCCACCTGCATGCAGACTTTATTTTTCGCCGCCGCCTCGATCATGAGCCGTCCTTCACGCAGGTTGTGGGAGCAGGGCTTTTCCACATAGACGTGCTTGCCCGCGTTCGCGGCGAGAATGGCACCGGGCGCATGCCAGTGGTCCGGCGTGGCCATCAGCACGGCCTGCACGGCTTTGTCTTCGAGAACTCGACGCATGTCGGTGACGACCTTCGGCGTCTGGCCGGTCATTTCTAGAATCGTCTTCGCCGCCGTGTCCGCCCGTTTTGAATCCGCATCGCAGACATACGAGAAGATCACGTCGTCGCGTTTGCACATCGTCTTGATGTGATTCGTTCCCATCCCGCCGGGGCCGATGAAGGCGAGGTTGATCTTGTCCGCCCTGTTCTCTGCCTTGAGCAAAGCAGGCGCGGCAAGTGTGGCGAGGGCGGAGGCACGGACGAACTGACGGCGGTTGAGCGTGTTCATGGTGACGCTCATACGCGGGCAAACCGCCGCTCCATGCGAAAGCCGGTGCTACTTCTGGTAGATCGGCAGGAAGTGGTGATGCACGGAGAGGCTCAGCAGGGCGAGCGAGGTGGCATAAACGGCGCCGGCGCTTTTTTCGTTGCCGTTGCGAGGATACCAACTGCCGTCCGGTGACTGGGAGGAAATGAGGGTTTGCTCGGTCTTTTGCCGGGCGGTGGCGGCATGATCGCCGCCGCGCTGATACATGCCCTGGGCGTAGTAGTAGCAGCCGTAGAAGAACCAGGGCTCGTTGATCTCAGGCGGGGATTTGAGCAGCCAGTTGGCGGAACCGATCACTTCTGGCGCTTCATACTGGCCGCACACCTGAAGCGAGAGCAGTCCGGCTGCCGTGGTGGAGAAGGTCTGGCGTCCGCCATAAGGCTCGTAGCTGAACGCGGCGGCGTCGCTCTTGGGATTGCCGTTGGAGTCACGTTCGACGCGGTAGCTGCGTTTGATGTAGGCGACGGCGTTGTCGATGGCCTGCTTGGGAACGTCGAAACCGGCGTTCTTCGCGGCACGCAGCGCCATGACCTGCCAGACGCTCACGGAGATGTCGCTGTCGCTCGAACTCGGCTCGTAGCGCCAGCCTCCGCGATTGGCTTCGCTCTTGGGCACCTGCTGGGAGCGGATGATGAGCTGAATCGCCCCCTCCAGATGCTGACGCAAACGTTTGTCCGTGGCATCATCGGGGGAATGGCCGATCATCTCGCCAAGCATCAGGGAGATGATGCCGTGGCCGTACATGCGCGAGCGGTCGCTGCGGCCGAGGTAGCCGTTTTCATCGGGTTCGACTCCCTCCACGATGTAGCGCAGGGCTTTGCCACAGGCCTGACCTTCAGGCGTGGGATCATCCGGCATGTGACCGACGGAGGCGAGGCCCATGAGCGCCAGCGCTGTCATGGCGGCGCTGTGCGAGGGCAGGTCGCCGCGTTTGGGCTTCGCGTCGGTTTTCTCATCGACAATGAAGCCGGCGGACTTCTGCTGCTGGATGAGCCAGGCCACCGCCTTGTCCACGGCCGTTTTCACCTGAGGGGAAATCAGCTCGGGCTTCGGCGTCTGGGCGAAAGCGGTCGTGGTGACTGTGAGCAGGACAAAAAGTGATCGGAGGTGGCGCATCTGGGGACGGAAACGATCCAATGCAGCTTTATCGTGCGTTCATCCACGGAATTTGCGGCTCATTGCGCAACTGCTTCCAATTGTTCCAGGCCAGCATGCCGAAGATAAGCAAGGTGAAGATGCCGCCGCCCACACGGTTGCCGACGCGGATCTCCAACAGACTTAGAACGCCATTCTGCAGGCCGAGCCATAGATCGCGTTCAAAGGACAGGAGCGCCAAGGCTCCGGCACACACGATGCTGATGGTCAGCACCTGCCGCTGTTTGGCGGGTCCGAGATAGGCCTGGCAGAGCCGGCCACCATCGAGGGGAAGAACGGGCACCAGATTGAGCAGCGCCCAGAAGATGCTGACCACCGTGAAGCCGTCGAGCATCTGATGCAGCCAGGGCGATGGCGGACGCCAGAGGGAGATGGACCAGCCGACCGCCAGACCGACGAGTATCTGCAGCCCTGGACCGGCGGCACTGACAAGAAAGTCTTCGCGGCGTGTGCGCAACTGACTGCCCTGCGCCAGTCCGCCGAAGGCATAAAGCACGATGCCCACGCGGCGGTCGCCGAAATTTCGCATGGTGAGCGCATGACCCAGCTCGTGAATCAGGATCGAGAGAAAGACAGCCACCACCCAGGCCAGGAGGCCGCGCAACTGCTCGGGGGAACTCGCGCTCAAGGCGCCGCCCATCAGCGCGGAGTTCAGCCAGAACATCCAGTGGATCAGAATGGGGAAACCGAAGAGGGTAAAGCGCAGCATGGGCGGGGTGGAGGAAGGAACGCCGATGTCTTCTCACATTCATCTGCGCAAATCCACCATTTCATTCGGAGGCAGACCTGGAGGTGTCATGCAGCGGCCTTGGCAGGATGCACGAAAATGGGTGGAAACATACCCTGGGCCGGATTCGTTACGCGCCTTCCATCCTGCCATGAAACGATTCCTTTTTCCCCTCCTGATCTCTTCCTCACTGTTCGCCGATGAAGCGGCCGATTTGATCTCTCAATCTGGCGTGAAGGGCGGCATCGTGGTTCATGTCGGCTGCGGCGATGCTTCCACGACCCAAGGCCTGCGGGCGAATGATTCGTATCAGGTGCAGGGCCTGACGCAGGACGCGGACAAGGTGTCGGCGCTGCGTGAGACGCTTCACAAGGCGGGCGTCAGCGGCGCGGTGGCGGTGGATGCCTGGGATGGCAAGCATCTGCCCTACATCGAGAATTATGTGAACCTGCTCGTCGTCGAGGACGCGGCTTCCGTTTCCAAAGAAGAGATCGACCGCGTGCTCACGCCGCTGGGTGTGGCGATGGTGAAGAAGGGCGGTGCATGGGAGAAGATCGTGAAGCCCTGGCCAAAGGAGATGGATGAGTGGACGCACTATGCGTATGACTCGAAGGGCAACCCGACCTCGAAGGACTACCTCGTCGGCCCGCCCAACCGCATGCAGTGGGTGGGCAATCCGCGCTGGAGCCGCCATCATGACCGCATGTCGTCGGTCAGCGCGAAGGTCAGCAGCGGCGGGCGCATCTATTACATCATCGACGAGGGCAGCCGCATCACCATCCTGACGCCGCCGAAGTGGACGCTCGTCGCGCGCGACGCCTTCAACGGCACGATCCTCTGGAAGAAGCCCATTCCCGAGTGGAGCACGCATCTTTGGCCCCTGAAATCCGGCCCCACCCAGCTCACACGCCGTCTCGTTTCCATCGGAGACAAAGTCTATGTCACGCTCGGCATCACCGCGCCGATTGTCTGCCTCGACGGGGCGACCGGAAAAGTCATCCGCGAGTATCCGCAGACGGCGGGTACGGAGGAAATTCTCTACCGCAACGGCACGCTTTACGCCCTCGTGAACAAGGAAGCGTGGCGCTTGAACCAGGAGTTCGCCGTCAAGGCGCAGAGCGATCAGAAGCGCGTGGAAACTGAGTTTAACTGGGACGGCAAGCCGAAGCACCTCGTCGCCGTCGATGCGGAGAGCGGCAAACTCCTTTGGGAGCATGAGGACCGCGTCGCGCCTGTGACGCTCGCGATCGATGACAAGCGCGTGGTCTATTACAACGGCGACGGCCTCGCCTGCCGCGATGCAAAGACCGGCGCGGTGAAATTCACCACTGATCCCACGAAGCGCCGCGAGCTGTATGAATTCAATTTCGCACCCCGCGTGCTGCTGCACGGCGATGTGATCATCTACGCCGGCGGCAATGGCGAGATGAAGGGCATGAACGCCGAGACCGGCAAGGACATGTGGACCGCGCCGCATGAGAAGAGCGGCTACCGCAGCCTCGAAGATGTCGTCG
>DAORHS010000294.1:0-6006 GCA_035438165.1 Prosthecobacter sp. | reverse complement strand
CACCATCGAATCTCCCGGCACGAACACCAAGGCCGACAAAGCGCACAAGGTCGCTCTGAATTCCGTCATCCAGGGCGCTTTCAAGTCCGCCGCGCCGCATTGGTTCACCTTCGACGCGAAAAACGGCCAGACCGTCACCGCTACTTTCAATGGGCGTCGTTTTGACACGCGCACGGAGCTTCTCGCCGCTGTCAGCGCTCCCACAGGTCGCGAACTCGCCCGCATGCGCGATGGCGTGCTCACCTTCACCGCGAAAGCCGACGCCACCTACCGCCTCCGCTTGAACGAGCTCATGTTCCGCCCCGGCGACGACTATAGCTACCGTGTCACGCTCAGCACCACGCCGCCTCCGGCCCGACTCGCCAGCAAAGCAGGCCCTGTGCGTCCCGTTCAGATCGGTCAGACCATTCAAGATGCCTTCCTGCCGCTCGGTGCTGCTCACAGCTTCGATCTCGCCTTCAAAACCGGCGAAAAATTCATCATCGAAGTCCATTCGCATCAGCTCGGCCATCCCACCGATCCGCAGCTCGTCATCGAAAACCTCAAGCCCGACGGCACGCTCACCGCGCAGGCCGAAGTCGCCGACGCGCCCGCCATCACACCCGCGCCGAGCCTCACCGTGCTTAACCGCGATCCCTCCTACGCCTATGAGGCCAAGGCCGACGGCACCTTCCGCCTCACATTGAACGACGCCTTTGGCTCCACGCATCCGTTTGAGCTGCGCATCCTCAAAGAAGCGCCGAAACCGCCGGCGCTCATCGCCATCAATCCCATCCTGCCAGGAGCAAAAACCAAGACCGCCGAGTCCGGCAGCTCAAATGTTCCGCGCAACGGCATCGCCGCACTCGAAGTCGTCGCGCCCAATCGCAACGCCTTGAGCGAAGCCATCGAATTGAAGGCCGAAAATCTCCCCGCAGGCGTCACCTGCCTCGGCGGCTTCATCGGCAAAGGCCAGTCACTCGGCTACATCGCCTTCCAAGCCGCCGCCGATGCTCCCGCAGGTGCCAGCGTGCTCAGCGGCATCTCCAAGAGCCAGTTCGTCAGCTACAACGTGGCCGACATGACCAAGGAAAGCCCGCTCTACCGCACCACCGGCGCTCCCGCGCTCGGTGTCAGCACGCAAACCGTTCCCGCCTTCGTCCAGACCGAGAAAACCGACATCCTCGAAGTCGCCGCCGACGCCAAACTGGAAATCCCCCTCAAAGTCACCCGCCACGCCGAGTTCGCTGACGCTCTCAAACTCAAAGTCCTCGGCCTCATCGACATCGCGAAGGCACCCGAGGCCGACATCCCTGCCAAAGCGACCGATGGCAAATTCACGCTCGATGTGAAGACCCTCAAGCTCGCCCCAGGCGACTACGGCTTCATCCTCCAAGGCCCCGCGAAGATGAAAGTGCGTCGTGGAGTCGAAGAACTCACCGCCGCCGAAGCCGACGCCAAAAAAGCCGTCGAAGCTCAAGCGGTCGCCAAAAAGCAGCTCGACGCCGCCAACGCCGACGCCACTCCCAAGAAAGCAGAACTCGTCAAAGCGGCCACCGCCGCACTCAAAGCCGCCGACACCGCCAAAGCGACTGCCGACAAGCTCGTCAAAGACCTCACCGCCAAAGCCGCGCCCAAAGAGGCCACGTTCATCGTCTATTCCAATCCTATCCGCATCCGCGTGAAGGAGGTCGCCAAAAAATGAAAGCCATCATTCCATCCGTCATTTTTTATTCGTCTTGCATCATCGCCGCATCCGCGGCGCCGATTGATTACGACACGCAGGTCCGCCCGTTCCTGAAGGACAACTGCATCGCCTGTCACAACAAGACCACGACGAAGGGCGGCCTCAACATGGAGACGCCGGAGCTCATGGCGAAGGGCGGCGAGAGCGATGTGGGCATCATTCCCGGCAAAGGAGCCGAGAGCATCATGTATCAGGCCGCCGCCCACACCTGGGACAGCGAGATGCCACCGAAAGGCAACAAGGTCGGCGCGGTGAATCTCACCACCCAGCAACTGGCCATGTTCAAGGAGTGGATCGATCAAGGCGCGAAGGCGTCGCCAAAGAAAATTCAGGTCATCGCCTGGGAGCCGCTGCCCGCTGGGGTGCAGCCGATTTATGCGCTCGCCGCCACGGCGCAGGGGGATTTCATTGCCGCAGCCCGTGCAAATCAGATCAGCCTCTACCACCTGCCCACGCACAGCCTCGTCACGAAGCTCACCGACGAATCGCTGATCAAATCCGGCCTCTACAAGCAGTCCGGCGTCGCGCATCGCGATCTCGTGCAGTCGCTCGCCTTCAGTCCTGACGGCACGCGTCTCGCCACGGGCAGTTTTCGCGAGGTGAAGCTGTGGAAGCGTGAAACGAGGCCCGCAGCGCCAGTGCCGGCGCATCCAAAGCTCACGGCCGTTCAAGAAGCGGACAACTCGATCAAGCTCACCGAAACCGTCGGCGGAAAACTCGTCGCGCACATCAAGACCGACCTTGTCGGCGAGCAACTCGTGGCGCAGCGCACGCTGGCCGCCACCCGCGCCGCATTGGAGGTCACCTATCAAAACGAGGCCATCAAGAAAGCGGAGACCGATGCCACGGAGCAGACGAATCGTTTGAAGAAGGCCAACGAACTCGCCGAACTGGCAAAAAAAAGCCTCGAAGACAAAAAGAAGGACATCAAGCCCAAGGAGGACGCCAAAGTCGCCGCCGATAAAGCCGCGAAAGCGGCGGCCGACGAAGTCGCCAAAGCCTCGGCCGGCAAGCCGGACGAAACGCTCGCCAAAAAGCAGACCGAAGCGCAGGCACACGTCGCCAAGACCGCCGTTGAGTTGTCGCAAGCCCAGGCGGCAGTGAAAAAAGCCGAGGCCACCATCGCCGCCGCCGATCCGAAGACGGCGCCTGAACTCATTGAGCTTGCCAAAGTTGGGCTCGCTGAAAAAATGAAGACCGTGAAGCCCAAGGAGGATGCCAAAGCCGTTGCGGACAAGGCTTTGAAGGTCATCGCTGATCAAATCGCCGCCGCGCCGAAAATGAAGGTGGATGACGCAATGCTCAAAAAGCAGACCGAGGCGAAGGAAAAGGCCGAAAAAGCCGCCACCGACCTCAAGCTGGCCCAGGAGGCTGTCACACGCGGCGAGGCCGCGATCACCGACACGGCCAACGAAATCAAACTCGTGACTGAAAACGAGAAGAAGGCCAAGCAGACCGTGCTGGATGCCAAGGCACGTCTCGAAATCGTGAAGAAGGAATCCGAGAAAGCCGCCGCCGAGCGCGATCTCGCCACCAAGGCGCTCGCCGCTTCGATGCAGAAGGCCAAGGCCCTGCAATTCTCGCCCAACGGCCTCGAAATGATCGCCACCTTCGATGCCGGCCCGCAGCTCGCCTGGAGCACCGTCAACGGCAAACCCATCGCGCCCGGCAGCAGCACCACCACCTGGGTTCTTGAACGCAGCTTCGGCACGGGCGACGGCAAATCACTCATCACCGACCGCGCCAACAGCCTCGCCTTCAGTCCTGATGGCAAAACACTCGCCATCGGCAGCGGCGAACCTTCCCGCAGCGGCGACATCACGCTGTGGGACGTTGCCACTGGCACGCTCACCAAAACTTATGCCGAGCGTCATCTCGACAGCGTCTTCGCACTCGATTTTTCCCCCGATGGCAAGCTCCTCGCCTCCGGCGGAGCCGACAAAGCCGTGCGCATCACTGATTTGAGCACCGGCAAAGTCGTGAAGGTCTTCGAAGGCCACACGCATCATGTGCTCGGCGTTTCGTGGCGTGCTGATGGGCGTCTGCTCGCCAGTTCCGGCGCGGACAACGTGGTCAAAGTCTGGGACTGGACCACGGGCGACCGCCGCAAAAACGTCGATGGCTGGGACAAGGAGGTCACCGGCATCCGCTACCTCGGCGCCGCCGATCAGATCGCCACCAGCGCCGGTGACAACAAGCTGCGTCTCATCACCAGCGATGGCGGCGAGGTCAAACAGCTCCCCGGCGCCACCGGCTTCCTCCAGGCTCTCGCCACCACACGCAGCGGCGACATCGTCCTCGGCGGCGATCAGGACGGCACCGTCCGTGCCTGGGATGTGGCGAGCGCGAAGATCATGGCGGAGTTCAAGCCATGAGGCCTTTGCTGTTCCTCGCCCTTCTCGGCCAGCTTCACGCCGACGACATCAACTGGCTCATCAACTACGATGCCAAATCGCCGCCCGCCCTGCCGTGGACGGCCAATGGCACGCCAAAAGCCACGCTTGAAGCCGATGGCCTGCGTTTGACCGACGACGGCAAGGAGTTCGCAAACTTCCGCGCTGCGTGGAATCCGGGCGCGGATGACGAGATCGTCGTCGAAGTCGTGGCAAAGGTGTTTGCGACGACGGGCTCGCAAAAGAACAAGACCTCTGCCTCGCTGTGGCCGTGGCGCGATGGTGCGCCGGTGTCCGTGCTCGTCAGCGATGGGCGGCATCAGGAAGGGCTCGTGCTGTTTGCGAATCAGGCCGCCAGTCACACGGACCGCTTCATCCCGATGGACACGACGAACCGCTTCCACACCTACCGCCTCGTCATTCGCGGCACGGACATGGAGATGTGGGTGGATGGCGAGCAGAAGATCGTCGGGCAAAATGCCTTTTGGAAGAAAGCCGACTCGCCGGAGCCATTCATTCAATTCGGATCGAGCGCGAAGACCGCCACGGGCGATGCTTTGTGGTCTTCCGTGAAACTCGGCGTGCGAAAAACTACGGGCGCTGCCAGTTCGGATCCGATCAAACTTACCGTCAGCGAGCCGTGGGAGATCAAGCGCGACGACATCCGCCAGACGCGCCCTTATCTCTATGACATGGGCAAAGGCCTGCTGCTCATGAGCGTGGCGCAGGGCCCCGATGCCTTTTACGAGCCGTATGGTTTGCTCAAATCGACCGACGCGGGCAAAACATGGACGCCGATCCCCGGACTCGACAAACTCGACACCACGCCGCTGCCATGCCTGCGTCGGCCCGATGGCAGCATCCTCGCCGTCTCGCGCTGGACACGCACGCAGCCGGATGGCCGCGTCACGGGCAAAACGGTCCACCTCAATGCCGATGCGACGAGCTTTGAGATGATCGACAACGAGATCCGTTTGCCGAAAGAGTTCACCAACGAGTCCAAAGGCGATCAAATCATCTGCGAGCGTCACATCTGGAACGACGCCGATGGTGGCGCGACGATGGTCGTGTGGAGTCGGAAGGCCGTGAAGCTGCCCGATGGCCGCAACAACACCGTGCGCATGTCCCACCTCATGCGCAGCACCGATGAAGGCAGGACGTGGACCCACTTCAGCACCATCGGCCCCGGTGGCGAGCCTGCCGTGTGCCGCCTCAGCGTCACGGAGCAAACCGCCGTCATTCGCGGTGATCGGAACAGCCGCATGAAGCAGATGTTTTCCCACGATGGCGGCAAAACATGGACGCAGCCCATCGAACTCGAAGTGGGCAAGGTGCTGCCCGATCTCGTGCTCATGAGCAACGGCGTGCTCGCTTGCGCTTATGGTCGTCCGGCGAGCTGTCTCATGTTCAGCCTGGATGGCGGCAAAACATGGCCCAGCCATCATGTCATCTCGGACAAAGTCGGCTTCAACTACACCAGCATCCGCGAGATCAGCCCTGGCAGGCTGCTCTACATCCACGACGCGCCGAAGATGAATGCGATGGTGATCGAGGTGGAGGTCGTGAAGTGAAGGAGGCGCCTCCGACATGGTGCGAGAGGCTTCTCATGCGAACTCTTGCGCCCTTTGGATCTCCGGCGGCGTTCCTATTCCAGCCCGCGAAAGGGCCGCAGGGGCTCGTCGAGTGGCTGGAAGGCCAAGGGAGCAATCCAGGCTCGACAGGCTACAGTGTCGGAATAGACTGCCCACATGCCAGCCACACTTGATGCCATCTCCAGTCAGGCCTTCGTTCTTCCTGCCGAGCAACGCATGAGTCTGGCACTCGCTTTGATGGAGAGTGTGGAGACCGACAACCCTGCTTCAGCGAATGAAGCTTGGTCGAACGAGA
>DAORHS010000293.1:0-6028 GCA_035438165.1 Prosthecobacter sp. | reverse complement strand
GGCCTCACCAGCATGGCCACCGGCTCGCAAGCCATCATCGGCCAGGTCAAAGAACTCTTCGCCTGGAGCATGGATGACACGACCATCAAGCTCGCCTCCATCGGCGTCGTGTTTCTCGTCGGCTGCGTCATCTATCGCGGCATTCGCGAGAGCATGTGGCTGAACATCCTCTGCACCGTCATTGAGGCCAGCGGGCTGCTGTTCATCATCGCCGTCGGCGTGCGCTACTGGGGGAGCGTGGATTACTTTCAATCGCCCGGCGACACCGTGGCAGGCGGCGTCGGCTCTGGCATCACCTTTGCCCTCATCATGCAGGGCGCTGTGCTCACGTTCTATTCCTTCATCGGCTTCGAGGACATCCTCAACGTCAGCGAAGAAGTGAAGAATCCCGCCAAAAACGTCCCCTTCGGCCTCATTGGCGCCATGATCCTCGCCACCAGCATCTACATGGCCGTCGCCATCACCGCCGTGTCCGTCGTGCCGTGGCAGGAACTGGCGAAAAGCGACGCGCCGCTCATGGAAGTGGCCCGCCGTGCCGCGCCATGGTTCACCGGCATCAAGCCGGTGTATGGCGCCATCACCATCTTCGCCATCGGCAATACCGCGCTGCTCAACTACCTCATGGGCTCCCGCCTGCTCTACGGCATGAGCCGTCAGGGCCTGCTGCCCGCCGTGCTCGGCACCGTGCATCCTGTGCGCAAATCGCCGCACATCGCCGTCTTCGTGCTTTTTGGCATCGTTTCGCTGCTCATTCTCAGCGGCAGCGTGAAGCAGCTCGCGGAGTCCACCGTGCTGCTGCTGCTCATCGTCTTCACTGCGGTGAACATCTCGCTCGTCGTCCTCAAACGCCGTCCCGGCGAGCCACGCGGCGGATTCGAGCCGCCGCTGCTGGTTCCCATCTTCGGAGCGCTCGTCTGCGCCATGCTCATCATCGTCCGCGTGGAAAGCGCCATCAGCAGCCCCGACCACGCCCAACGCCCCGCCCCGCTCATCGCCGGAGCCATCATTTTGATCAGCGTGGCGCTGTACTTTGTGCTCAAGCCGAAGAATCCGGTGGTGGTTGAGAATTGAAGCCAAGGAGCGGTACTTCCAAGTGCCGCAGGAGCCGGAGGGACTTGGCAAGTCCCACTCCTTGTTGCACAGAATGCCTTTCCCATGAGCCAGACCGCCAATCTCCACATCGCCTCCAACATCGCGCTGCCGTCGCCGCGCTCGATGGTCGCTGAAATCGCCCCCACTGAGGCGCAAACCGCCTTCGTGGCCGAATCACGCAGTGAAATCCGCGAAATCCTCTTCGGCAGCGATCCACGTTTCCTCGTCGTGCTCGGTCCGTGCTCGATTCATGACCCGGAGGCCGGTTTGGAGTATGCGCGGAAGCTCGCTGTGCTGGCGCAGGAATTGAAGGACCGCCTTTGCATCGTCATGCGCGTCTATTTTGAAAAACCGCGCACCACGGTCGGCTGGAAGGGTCTCATCATGGACCCGGACCTCGACGGCACCTGCAACATCCCCGACGGCCTGCGCCTCGCACGAAAAATCCTGCGCGACGTGCTCGATCTCGGTCTGCCGACGGCCACGGAACTGCTCGATCCCATCACACCGCAGTACATCGCTGATTTGATCTCCTGGAGCGCCATCGGTGCCCGCACGACGGAATCGCAGACGCATCGTCAGATGGCGTCCGGCTTGTCGATGCCGCTTGGATTCAAGAACGGCACGTTTGGGCACATCACGCCTGCCATCAATGCCATCAAGGCCGCAATGCAGCCGCAGACCTTTCTCGGCGTGAACGAGGACGGCGTGGCCTCCGCCGTGACAACAAGCGGCAATCCCGACTGCCACATCATCCTGCGCGGCGGTGAAAGCGGGCCGAACTACGGCGCTGACAACGTCATGGAGACCATCGATGGCCTCGAAGCCGCGAAGCTCAAGTCCGCCATCATGATCGACGCCAGCCACGGCAACTGCGCCAAGGACCACCGCCGCATGCCGGATGTCTTCCGCGAAATCGTGCGCCAGCGTGCCGCGGGCCAGAAAGCCATCATCGGCGCGATGCTGGAGAGCAATCTTGTCGGTGGCAGCCAGAAATTCCCACAGCCGCTCAATCAACTCGTGCGCGGACAGTCGATCACCGACGCGTGCATCGACTGGGAGACGACGGAGACTCTGCTGCACGAGGCACATGCGGCTTTGAAGTCATGAACGATCTCGCCGAACGCATGCGGGCAGATCTCGAAGAGATCGGGCGCACGTTCATGCCGTTCGGCAAATACGGACCGCAGCATTTCCCGCCGAACGGGGTGCCGATTTACGACATTCCGGCGGAATACCTCGGCTGGTTCGCCAATAAGGCGGGATTTCCGAAGGGCCGCCTCGGCGAACTGCTGCGGATGGTGCATCAGATGAAGGCGGACGGCTCTGACACTGCCTTCGATGTCTTCCGCAAGCGCCATGGCCGCACGGATCTCAAACCGGCGAAGCGGAAATCATGGAAGTTTGAGGAGTGACTTCGTTCACCCGCGAATCGGCGGCCCATACCAGACGTAGCACATCAGATACACGATGATGCCGGTGGCGGAGACGTAGAGCCAGATGGGCACGGTCCATTTTGCCATGCGCTTGTGCTTGTCGAAACGATTCCGCAGCGCCGGGACGACGGTCATGATGATCATCGGCAGGTTCAGGACGGCCAGCGGGATGTGCGTGAAGAGAATGGTGAAGTAGATCGGACGTGTGAGGCCGGTGCCGGCGAACTTCACATGGCCGGCGTGGTAGTGATAATACAGGTAGCAGCCGAGAAAGGCGGTCGAGAACAGCAGTGCGATGATCATGCTGACGATATGCGGCTTTTTCTGGCCGATCTTGATCATCGCGAGACCCAGAAGGATGTGCAGCAACGCGGCGGCGTTGAACAGCGTGTAGAGTTTTGGGAGTTCGGTGACGGTCATGGATTACTTCGTGTCAGCAGTCTTGTAGGGTGATTTTTTTTGTTCGTTGAGCAGGTAGCGCAGGTCTTTGCGCAGCTTCTCATCCCAGAACTTCGCGAACTCGGGATCCGCATTCAAAATGTCGGCGAGGCCGCGCACATGGCCGAGATGGTCGATGACGGCGACGCGGAGGTCGTGGATGTATTTGTCATCGGGTGAAAGGCGGTCCTTCTCCGGCAGGTCCTGCACGGGGCGGAACTGCGCCTGGCTGGTCATGAACTTGCGCACGGCGTCTTTTTCACCGTTCACAAACCACCAGTTCGCGTCGTCCTTGATGCCGAGGCTGCTGGCGAACTGTTTCATCATCTCGGGCGTGTCGTCGGCATCGAGCGTGAAGCTGACGAACTGCAGGCCGGGCTCGTTGCCGAATTCTTCGTGCAGCTTCTTCAATTTCGCGATCACCGCCGCACAGCCGCGCGGGCAGCGGGTGAAGACCCAGGAGATGACGAGCACCTTGCCCTTGAGTTCTTCGAGATGAACCTTCCTGCCGCTGCGTTCGGTGAGTTCGAGGTCTTTTTCGAGACGGCCGAGGATGGGCGGACGGTTCACGTCGTTGTCGATGCGTGAGCGATAGATGAGGTAGTTGTAAAAGACGACGATGCCGAGCACGGCGATGATGACCGGCACCCAGATGGTCCAGGGGCTGAGCTTGGCATTGGCAGGGGATTCATTCATGGCGGTGGCGGGGTTAGGCGCGTTTCCAGGCGAGGATGGATACGATCAGGATGGCCGGGAGATACATCAGCGTGCAGAAGAAGAGTTTGCGTGCGCTGGTGCGCTCCGGCTGGCGGTTGAACCGCAGCGCCAGCACGCAGAGCCAGCCGCTGAGCAGCAGGGCCGGAGGCAGAAACCACCAGGCATGCGCCGCACCGGCATACACCGGGTAGAACATCAGCAGAACGGTGCTGATCGAGTAGGCGAGCGCATGCTGCGAGGTGCGGGCTCCCTGTTCATCATCGTTCGCGAGCATCACGAAGCCGCCTTTGCGATACTCGTCGCGATACATCCAGTTGATGGCGAGGAAATGCGGGAGCTGCCAGAGGAAGAGCAGAAGGAACAAGTAGATCGCACCCGGCTCGAGCATCAGATCCCAACGAAAATGCGGTGCTGAGCCCGCAGGCAGCGGCCCGGCGGCGCCCGCCCAGCCGATCAGCGGCGGCAAAGCCCCCGACACAGCGCCCACGAGCGTGTTCGTGGCACTTTGACGTTTCAACGGCGTGTAGATAAACAGATACACCGCCAGCGTGAGCGCGGTGAGCGCCGCGGCCTCCATGTTCACACGAATGGTGAGATGAATGAGCGCCCAGGCGCTGAGCAGCCAGCCGATGCCAAACGCAGCCGAGGGACTCACGCGCCCGGAGGGTAGCGGCCGGTCCGCTGTGCGCTGCATGCGCGAGTCCGGCTCGATCTCCATGAGCTGGTTGAACACGGCGGCGCCGAACGCGGCGAGCGTGCTGCCGATGATGGTGTGGAAGAGCAGCCAGAAGTCGAAACCCTGCGGCGCACGCAGCCAGAAGCCGACGAACGTGGTGACGATGACGAGCGCACTGAGGCGGAACTTCGTCAGGGTCAGCAGATCGCGGGTCGTCATGGCGGGCTAGCGGAAAAACTTCTTCGCCTTCTCGAAGAAGCTCTCCTCCATCGGAGAGGTTTGTTCACCGAGGGACTGGGCAAATTCATCGAGCTTCTCGCGCTGCTCGGCGCTGAGCTTCGTGGGCACGGCGATCTGGACGTGGACATAGAGGTCGCCGAAGCGGTCTTCGCCGAGAATCTTCATTCCTTTGCCGCGCAGGCGGAAGGTGGTGCCGTTCTGCGTGCCGGCGGGCACCTTGACGGTGGCCTTGGCCTCCATGGTGGGGACGGTGATCTCACCCCCAAGCGCTGCGGTGGCAAATGACAGCGGCATGTCGCAGTGCAGGTCATTGCCTTCACGCTCGAAGATCTCATGCGCTCGGACCTGGACGACGATGTAGAGATCACCGGCAGGGCCGTTTTTGACGCCGAGATCACCGTTGCCGCTGGAGCGCAGGCGGGAGCCGTCCTCGATGCCGGCGGGCACCTTGACGCGCACCTTGGTGCGTTCCTTGGTGCGCCCGGTTCCGTGGCACTGGCGGCAGGGATCGCTGATCATCTCGCCGCTGCCGCTGCAATCCGGGCAGGTCTGCTGAATCTGGAAAAAGCCGCGTGAACTGATGACCTGGCCCACGCCACCGCAGGTGCGGCAGGTTTTTTTGCCGCCGCCGCTGGCGGAACCGGAGCCGGAGCAGGTTTTGCAGGAGGCGCTGCGCTCGTACTCGATCTCGCGCTCCACACCGTGGGCTGCGTCTTCAAGGGAGATCTCCATGCCATAGCGCAGATCGCTGCCGCGCTGCGGACCGTCGCGACGGCGTCCGACGCCACCACCACCGCCAAAGAACTGCTCGAAGATGCCACCGCCGCCGCCGCTGAACACCTCGCGGAAGATGTCGAACGGATCGTGGAATCCGCCGCCGCCTGCGGACGGGCCGCCCATGCCGCCGGCAAAGGCGGCATGGCCGTAGCGGTCATAGGCGGCGCGTTTTTGATCGTCGCTGAGCACGTCGTAGGCTTCACCGACCTCCTTGAATTTGCCCTCGGCGGTCTTGTCGTCCGGATTCTTGTCCGGGTGATACTTCACCGCGAGCTTGCGGTAGGCTTTTTTCAAATCCTCGGCCGAGACGTCGCGTGAGACGCCCAGGACTTCGTAATAATCGCGTTTGTCAGCCATGTGTTTGATTTGAAATCTGAGATTTGAAATTGGAGATCAACCAGCGGCGGGACCACTGGAAACGATGACGCTGGCAGCGCGCAGGAGGCGGTCCTTGAGCTTGTAGCCACGGCGCGTCACGCGGATGATGGTGCCTTCGGGCACTTCGGCGCTGGCTTCCTGTGCCACAGCCTCGTGGAGGTTGGGGTCAAAGGCTTTGCCCTGCGCCTCGACTTCCTGCACACCGCTCTCGCGCAGGAAATCCGCGAGCTGGCGGCTGACCATGCTCATGCCCATGAAGATCATGGACTTCTCA
>DAORHS010000292.1:0-6030 GCA_035438165.1 Prosthecobacter sp. | reverse complement strand
TGCTGTTTCCGATTCTCCCGCCGACATGGCCACCACGCTGTTGAAGCGCTGGGGCAAGGCGTAATCTTCATGTGTTTCAACGAAAAAGCCGAACCTTGCGGTTCGGCTTTTTTGCTGGGTCGAAGAGCGATCGGGGAGATTTTAATTCCAGAAGTGGAACCACTGGTTCAGCCAGCCAACCACTGCGGCAATCGCACCAATGACGAGCGTCCCTTCCGTCAGGAGGCGTAGGTTCTCGCTGCGGCGAGCTCGCTGTTTGGCGATGGGAACCCGGCGATGGCGCGGAGCGGGGGAGGACAGTTCCATCGGTGGCACGATGTTCACATTTGCCAGGCGATGCTGCCGCTGGATGCGTGGAGCCGCCGTGATGAAACACTCCAGCCGATGAATCTCACTGGTCACTTCCACGGCACGCCTCGCGAGATGTCGCGACTTGCTGCTGGGTGACGACTCATGCTTCAGCTCCTGCGCGGATTTGGGGCGGCGGGAGCGGACTTTACGGTTGCCGGAGAACAGGGCCATGACGTGGGGAGGTGAGAGGTTGGCAAAATTCAGAACATCAGACGAATCAGCACAATCGCGACGAGCAGCGTGCCCATCATCGGGAGAGAGAAGGCAAAGCCCCGACGCATCCAGCTGAACAAATCATCGGAACTGCCGCTAAACGCTGACATGACCGGCGCATTCGCATCGTCGAGACTGATAGGGCCGCTGGACGCGGATTCCGGCGGGCCCATCGCATGCAGACGACGGATGCCTTTGGCGAAGTCGTTTTCAGCCTCCTCGATCGCGGCCAGGGCGTTGTCGAGTTCCTCGTTCACCTGGGAGCGGTGCCATTTCTCCGGCTGCAGTGACTTCAAGATGTCCAGATGACGGCGGAATTCGTCGTGGGTGACGGCGAGTTCTTCGACGCGTTTCTGGGCATCATAGAGCTCGCGCTCGACGTGACCGGCGGAGCGTCCGAGTTTTTCCAGGAGATCCCGCTTTCCGGCCACGAAACGCTCCTGCTTGATGCGCAGGGCTTCGAGATGCTGCTTCTGGCGCTCGATCTCTTCCTGCTGTAGGCGGAGCTGGAGAAGCTGTTCCTGCGCGGCCTTCACCTTGGAATCGACGTTTTCGAGGGACGCGCCATCGCTGTGGCCGTTCATAAATTCGGGGGCGTCTTCGAAGACGAGTACATTGTCCTCGACAGGGCCGGGCGCCAGAACTGCGGCAGAAGCTTTGCGGGTGATCATGGGAGTGCTGGAAATTATTTCCAGCACCCAAATACTACAGATACCTTAAATATTCCAGATTTTTCGTGCGCTTCTTGGCGAAAAAGTACGGAAGTCCTCCAAAAACCAAGGTGAGCACAGCCACTCCAGCCAGGGCGACCAGCTCGATCCGGCCATCATAACTCATCAAGGTGACGGCCTCCTGTTTGAGATTCTGCCAGGACGGAATCAGGATTACCGCCATTCCGGCAACGATGTAGATGAAGCTGGCAATCAGGCAAATCGTGCCGCCGAAACCGGAGACGATGCGTGCGGGGTTGGATTCGCGGAAGTTTGGCAACAGAGCGCCGAGGGACAGCGCCAGTGAGGTCAGTCCGTAGCTCATGGCGATAATGGCCGCACCGAAGAAGACAATGCGTTTCCAGGGCAGGCCCAAAGATACGCCCGAGACGACGATCAGCGTCACCATGACGAGGGCCAGCACACTGGCGCTCAAACGAAGCTTCAATGCGAGCACGCGGTGCAGAGGCAGCGGGGACAGGCCCAGAATCCACAACCGCTGCCCCTCCAGGCTGAACTGCGGATAAATGAAACGCGTCGTCAGAGTGGAAAGCGCCAGGCAGCAGACGAGCAGGTTCAGGTGGCTCACCACCGTGATCCAGAACGGGCTTTGAAGGTCGTAACCGAGCTTGCGCAGGTTCATGGAGTAAATCAGCAGCAGGCCGAAGATGATCGCCGTTTGTCCCCACTGCACCGGCTCGCGCACGAAGGTGCGGACCTCCTTGACCATCAGGGCAAAGGAAGCGCGGTCGAGCGCGAGGATGCGCCTCAGCCATTCGGTGCAGCGCCCGGGTTGGGCGCGGAACATCGGATTCACCGACTTGCCGCCTGTTCTCGGAGCCGCGCTCATCACGCGGTTCCAGGCGGGAGGGAAATGCGTTCCCGCGACCTGGGTCGTGATCACAATGCTGATCAGCGCATTCGCCAGAAGCACGAGATTGAAAAACAGGGATCGTTCATGGATGCCGCGGCCCGCTGCCTGGATCGTTTCCGCCACCCAGGAACTGGGCAGCAGCGGGTGCATGCAGATTTCCGTGTGTTTCAGGATCTGGTTGAGACTGGCACTGAGATCCCCCGAGTTCAGGGTGTCCATGCTCGTGTGCCAGACCGGCAGCGTTTGGATCAGCAGCCAGGTCGAAACATTCGCCGCGATCATCACCAGGGCCATCAGGGCCGGCAGCACGGCGAGCATGAATCCCATGTCCGCCTTGTAGGTGCGCGCCAGTCCCAGCAGGATCGGCGTGCTGAGCACCAGCAGGCCCCAGCTGGCCAGCAGCATGCCCTCAAGTGTTTTCCACAGCACCAAGCTGCGCGGCGGAAGCGGCAGGGCGATCTGCCATTCCATGTCCTTCCGCCGAAACAAACCCATGCCCGTGATCGTGGCGTTTGAGATGATCAGCATCACAAAGAAAAAGAAGAACAGCAGAAACACCAGCCGCTCCGTCAGCAGCGTTCCGATCAGCGGCAGTCTGGTCACGAACTCCAGTCCGCTGGCCACCAGCCAATACGCCGCGATCCCATAAAACACGAGGAACGACCCCAGCGTGAGGCACAGCAACCGGTTCTCACGCAGGCCAAAACGCAGCTTGTGCTGCAGCATGCGCCAGTGCGCATGCGCAAGCAGCGAAGTGGTGGAGGCGACGGTCATGGGAGTGTGTGATGATGAGTCAAAGGGGGGCGGGTTAAGGGTGAGGAGTTATGAGTTATGGGTTCCTGCCCCGCTGCTCCTAACCCGTAACCCTTAACCACTTCTGCGCTCACTTCGCATCCGCCGGGTGGCTGACGGCGTTCTGTCCGATCATGTTTTCCTTGCCGCCGATGATGACGAGCGATGGCTCCTGGCTGCGCTTTTCCGCCTCGCGATCGTCGCGGATGAGGTTCTCGGAGACGACACTGCGGGTGACGTTTTCCAAACGGATGCCGGCGCCGTCGGAGTCCAGCACGCTGTTATGGGAAATTTGCAGACGGTTGCAGGATTCGATGTCCACCGCCGCACGTTGTTTCCACACGCCGGAGACGACGTTGCTGCTGAAGATGCTGTCCTCGCAGCGGAGGAAGACGACGCCGTTTTTTTCGGCGTTGTCGAAGCCGTTCACCAGATAGCGCGGATTGCGGTCAAAGTTGTTGCCGGTCACCATGATGTTCCCGCTGTCCTCCACCAGCAGATCATGCTGAAAGCCCTCCCAGAAGGTGTTGCCCGTGACCGTCACGCCGCGCGCATGGCGGATCTCCACGTTCACCTGCACGTCGCTAAACACATTGGCGGTGATCGTCACGTTGCCCTCACGCGTGTGCTCGCGCCCGGAGCGGCGCAGCAGCGAGGCGTCTGTGCCGGAGCCGATGATGCGGATGTTGGCGGAGTCCGGCGCCTTGTTCGTGTGCTGAATCGTGCAGCCGGTGATGGCCACTTCGCCGATGGAGCCGCCGCGTGAATCGAGCATCACATTCGCACTCGGCGGGCCGTCCTTCGCGTGATTGCCCTCGATGTCGCAGGTGCCGATGTGCAGGTTGCGCACGTTGCCGCCGATCGAGACGACACCGCCGCCGCCATTGTAGCTGATGTGGCTGCCCACGATGTTCGACTGGTGCAGGTTCACGTGGTCGTAGAAGACGCCGACGCCCGTGTTGTGATAGAAGTGGCAGGCCGAGATCAGGACATTGCGGTTTCGCGTCGTCAGATGCACCGCATGGCGGCATTCGCGCACCACCACGCGGCTCAGCGTGATCTGCATCGTGCCCGTGGCCTCGATCCCGTCCGCCTCGGCATGCGCGCCGACGATTTCGATGCCGTCCACCATCGGCGTTCGCTCATTGGCCCACACTTCCGGCTTGAAGGTGCTCGGCGCGGCCGATCCCTCATGCGTGCCGATGAAATGAATGGCCGGTCCCGCACCTTCCATCACCAAACGCGCCGTGCCGTCACCGCTCAGGGCGGCGAATCCCGTCTTCGCCAGATCCACGGTCAGTGTTTTCGTGAGCCGGTAGGTGCCTTTGGCCAGTTTCGCGCTGCCGCTGGTGTCGATCAGATGCTGGATCGCCGCTGTGTCATCCGTCTTGCCGTCCCCGACGGGTTGTTGGGCCAGGGAGATTGAGGCGGCGGTCAGTAGAAGCAGGGGGATTTTTGTAAACATGGCTGGAGCGTATTCAGGAGCGCTGGTTTACGTCAATGTCAGACTCGTTTGTTTGAGAAGTTGTCTCACCACGCAATCGCTTGAAACCAATCCCATCTGGGCAACGTAACGAGCGCGTCATTTCATCATCCATCAACTCATGCACCACACCACCCGCATTCTCGCCCTCGTCGCCGGATTGAGCACCGCTTCCGCTTTCGCGCAGGCCGATCTCTCAGAGGCCTTCCTCCCGATGTTCCAGCCTCTGCCCGCCCAGGTGCTGGCACCGGACAACGAACTCACCGAGGCGAAGATCAACCTCGGCCGCCAGCTCTACTTTGAGAACCGCATCTCCAAAGGCGAGAAGCTCTCCTGCAACTCCTGCCACATGCTCGACAAGTACGGCCAGGACAACCTGCCCTTCTCCCCCGGCCACGAAGGCAAGCTTGGCGGACGCAGTTCCCCCTCCACCTACAACGCCGCCATCCACATCGCCCAGTTCTGGGATGGCCGTGAGCCCACCGTCGAAGCCCAGGCCAAAGGCCCCGTGCTCAATCCCGTCGAAATGGGCATGCCCAGCGCCGATTTCGTGGTGAAAGTGCTCAAGAGCATGCCCGGCTACGTCGAAGGCTTCAAGGCCGCCTTCCCCGGCGAGGCTGATCCCGTCACGTATGACAACTTCGGCAAGGCCGTCGGCGCATTCGAACGGGGACTCCTCACCCCCGGCAAATGGGATGTTTTCCTCAAGGGCAACAAAGACGCGCTTTCCGCCGAGGAGAAAAAAGGCTTCGCCACCTTCGCCAAGACCGGCTGCGTCACCTGCCACAACGGCCCCGGTGTCGGCGGCATGATGTATCAGAAGCTCGGCCTCGTGAAGGCCTGGCCTGATCTCAAGGACAATGGCCGTGCCGATGTGACCAAGAACGATGGCGAAAAATTCTTCTTCAAAGTCCCCAGCCTCCGCAACATCACTGAGACTGGTCCTTACCTCCACGACGGCTCTGTGAAGGCACTCGATGAGATGGTCAAGAAGATGGCCGAATACCAGCTCGGCAAGCAGCTCACCGACGAAGAAACCGCCTCCATTGTCACCTTCCTCAAGGCGCTGAAGGGCGATCTGCCCACCGACTACATCAAGGCACCCAAGCTCCCAGAAAGCACCGCCGACACGCCGAAGGCGTGACGTAGAACGGGCTTTCCAGTCCGTGTCTCAAATCCCCATCCTCATCAGCCGGGCCGCAAAGCCCGGCTGATTTGTTTTAGGCCATGATTCACTCATTCCACGCCTTCAACTCCGTCACTGGCAGCAACGCATCCGCAGCCGCTCGCCAATCTGGCGTCCCGGCCTTTTTGAAGAGGTCGTAAATCAGCTTCGTGCTATGCGGATCGGCGACGGAATTCGGCGCATTGCGCCACAGGCCGAAACGCACACCGCCTTCATGCGCGTGATCGACATGGCGATGGTAGATGAAGGCGTCGATGGTGGGTAATGTTTGAACCTTCTCCCACGCATACGCGTAAGCCGCGGCCTGGAGCTTTTCACCATCGGGCGTGAGCAATGTATGAAAGCCCTGCTCGCTAAGAATGATGCGGCGCGGTTTGCCTTGATAAAGCAGCTCGGGCTTTTCGAGATGCTTCGGCAGCAC
>DAORHS010000291.1:0-6034 GCA_035438165.1 Prosthecobacter sp. | reverse complement strand
ATGACTTCGATTTCTGCCGTTCGGATGGCACGCGCTGTCCTCTGGGCATCTGTCGCATGTGGAAGGTGCAGGCGCATGAGGCCGCGCGGTTGCCGATGATCTACGCGGCGGCGTGGGATGTGACGAAGAACGAGCGCTACCGCGAGCAGTGGCGGAAGTATGCCGCAGAGGCCATCGCGCAGTCAGCCAATCCGGGCGAGAACAAACCCGCCTACGCGCTGCTTCAGATGCAATGCTCCCTGGAGCTTCTGCACGCCCTGGAGCCTGATTCGGAGCTCAAAGCCCAAATCCACGCGCACATGCTTCACGTTCGCGATCTGGCTGCGAAGCGATTCACGAGCGTTCTGGCCCAAATCGCGAAAAAGAACCCTGAAGAGATGCAGATGCTCGGGCCCGACTGGCGAACGGTTCCGGAGTGGAAGAATCAAAAGGGCTACCCGAACCCGCAGTGGGGGCCGTTTCGAGAAATCTGGCATCTCACGCGTGAAGCGGGCGAATCCGCGCTGATTCTGCTCATGGTCGATTCACCGACGCTGGCTGCCGAGCAGCAATCCGCGCTGCAAAGAATCTTCGGCAGCTTCGATTACACGCACAACGCCAGTTGCGGCCTCGTTTACCACCTCGCGGCGTATTGGAAGGCTCGACAGCATGGGATGCTCCGTTGATCGAAAAAGAATCAGCCGGCTCTGCGTTAGCAAATCCATGTCGAAACCCTTCTTCTGGTCGCTTCTTCTGCTTTCAACACCGGCGTTGGCCGCTGATGCCATCTCACTTGGAGCCAGGCGCGAGTTGTTCATCGATGAGCATCTCATTACCTTGAAGAGCGGGGTGGAGCTGAAGCTGCACAAACCGAAGGCACAGGAGGTGGCGCTGGTCTGTGATGCGCCTTGGGAGGGGAACACTTCAGGCTACTTCACGCTGATCCAGGACGGTGGGCTCTTCCGCTGCTACTACCGCGGCACGCATTTCGATGAGAAGCTCAAAAAAGGCGCACATGAGGAGCTGACCTGCTACGCGGAGAGCCGCGATGGCATCACCTGGACGAAGCCCAAGCTCGGCCTCGTCGAGTTTCAGGGTTCAAAGGAGAACAACATCATCCTCGTCGGTGCGGGCTGTCACAACTTCACGCCCTTCCTCGACACGAAACCGAACTGCCCGCCCGAGTCACGCTTCAAAGCGCTCGCAGGCACAGGCGACAACACCACGCGCAAGCAGAAGCCCAGCCTGCAAGCCTGGCACTCCGCCGATGGCGTGCGCTGGTCACGCATGCGGGAGCAGCCTGTGATCGATGCGGGTGCGTTCGACTCGCAAAATCTCGCTTTTTACGATGCGGAGTTCGGAGCCTATCGTGCCTACTGGCGCTACTTCACCGGTGGTTATACCGATGAGCGCGGCTGGAAGCCGAAAGGTGTCCGCGCCATCCGCACAGCCATTTCAAAGGACTTCTTGAACTGGGAGAAGCTCAACAACCTCGACTACGGCCCGGATGCGCCCGAGGTGCAGCTTTACACCAATGCCGTGCGGCCCTATTTCCGCGCACCGCATCTGCTGCTGGGCTTTCCCACCCGCTACGAGGCGAAGCACCAGCAGGTGGAGCCGGTCTTCATGACCAGCCGCGACGGCGTGAACTTCAAGCGCTGGGAGGAGCCGCTCATCCCCATCACCGCGCCGAAAGATCGCGATGGCAACCGCAGCAACTACATGACCAACGGCCTGCTCCAGCTCCCCGGCAGCGATCGCGAGCTGTCCGTCTATGCCACCGAGGCCTACTACACCGGCCCCGGCAGCCGCATCCGCCGCTTCACCTTTCGCATGGATGGTTTCGTCTCCGCCTCGGCTGAACACGGCGAGTTCATCACCAAACCGCTCACCTTCACCGGATCAAAGCTCACGCTGAATCTCGTCAGCGGTGGCGAAACACACGTCGAGGTGCAAGATGAGGCCGGAAAGCCTCTGGAAGGCTTCACACTGGCCGATTGCGCTCCGTTGAAAGGTGACTCCATCGACCATGTCGCGACGTGGAAAGGTGGCTGTCTCGAAAAACTCGCCGGGAAGCCCGTGCGCCTGCGTTTTGTGCTGCGCGAGGCGGATTTGTTCGCGTTGCAGTTCGGAAAGTGAGTCCAGCTCAAACATGAAGTCGCTCGTCATAGGTCTCAGTATCCTCGCTGCCATCCCCCAGGCTCTTTACGCGGGTCCCACGCTTCGCGCAGCCGCGTTGAGTTTTGACGTGGTGCCGGACAAGGGCGGTGTTACCGCGAGCAAGGTCGGGGCGCTGGTGCGGGAGGTGGCGGGTCCGCTGCGGACGACCATCACATTGTTCGAGGACGGTGGCAGGCGGGTGTGTCTCATCGCGCCGCACATGAACTCGCCGAAGGGGGCGAACATCAGCCCGCTGATCCGGCGCACCGCGGCCGAGGCGCTCGACATGCCGGTGGAGAACGTGCTGCTGATGCTTTCGCACAACCACACGGACTTCAATCTCGTGAGCAATCACCTCGAAGCCTCCGTGACCTACCGTCTCGCGCCCGGCGATCTGCCGGAGCCGAAGCTCGTGCCGGCGGGTGAGGATTTCCTGAAGAAGCTCGCCACCACGGCCAAGCAACTGCCCGCGCTGCTCCAACCCGTGAGCGTGTGGTGGACCGTCGGCAGCGAGGGCCGCATCAGCTACAACCGCAAGGGCCGCCGTGCCGATGGCAGCACCTACTTGATGCGCGAGGAGGATCGCGACCTCCTCGGCGTGGATTTCAAAGGCGATGTCGATGAGCAGGCGCCGCTGGTTGTTTTCAAGAATGAACAAAGCGAGGTCGTCACGGCCATCACGCACTTCACCGCGCATCCGGTGACTTGTTTTCATCCCGAGAAGCCCGTGGTCTTTGGCGACTGGCCGCAGGTGGCCTGCGAGCACCTCGCGCAGCATCTGGCTCCCGGCAAAACCATCAGCGTGAGCTTCCTGCAAGGCTGTGCGGGCGATGTGAACTCGAAGGGCATGTTTCGTGGCAGCGTCGAGCTCTCGAAAAAGTATGGCCGCATGCTGGCCGACAGCTACATCGCCGCTTTGAAGGATCTGAAACCCTCGCAGCGCGATGGGCTCGACTTTGCCATCGAGAAGGTGCGCATCCCACTGGCGCCGCTGCCTTCGGAGGAGGTCTTGAAGGCGGAGATCGCCGAGATGGAGGACTTCATCCGCCGTGCGAAGGCAGGCGATGAAAACACGCGGGCATGTGTCGGTCAAAACTTCCCGAGCGAGCTCACACCGGCCTATCGCGCGGCGCTGGTGGAGATGATCCTGCCGTGGAGCCAGTGGGCGCTTGATCTGCGCAGCTCGGGTAAGGCGGACACCGTGCCGAAGTTCCTCGAAGTGGACATTCAGGTGCTGCGCCTCGGCGATGTGGGCATCGTCGGCATGCCGTTCGAGCCGTTTCAAGGCATCGGCAGGCAGATCCGCGCTGGCTCGCCGCTGCCGCTGGCCTTGCCTTGTGGCTACACCAATCTCTCCCACGGCTATCTAACCGACGGCCCGAACACCGGCGACCGCGAATACATGAGCGCCAACTACCGCTACAGCAAATTCCGCCCGCCGTATGCCAAGCCTGGTGGCGATGTCATCGCCACAAAGGCGCTCGAAATCCTCCACCGCTTTGCCAAATGAACGATTCGTATGCTGAAATCGGCACGAATGCACAGATCGACCCCGGCGTGATCCTCGGCTACCGCTATCCCGGCGACTCGCAGCCCACGCGCATCGGAGATCACGCCATCATCCGCAGTGGCAGCATCATTTATGCAAACACCAGCATCGGGCATCGCTTTCAATGCGGCCATCAGGCGCTGATCCGTGGCGAGATCACCATCGGCGACCGCTGCGTGGTGCATCACCAGTGTGCGCTGGAAGGCCGACTCAAAATCGGCAACGGCGTCAAAATCATGGCGCATGTCTATCTGCCAAGCCGCACCACGATTGGCGATTTCGTCTTCATCGGCCCTGGAACCACATTTTTGAACGCCAAGTATCCCATGCGCGAGGGCACCGTGCAGGGCGCGACGATTGAGGACCACGTCTGCATCGGCGGCGGCGTCACGATTTGTCCCGGGGTGCGGATCGGACGCGGCAGTTTCATCGCCGCCGGAGCCGTGGTGAACAAAGACGTGCCGCCCGGCACCCTCGCCATGGGCGTGCCAGCGCGCCACCAGCCGCTTCCCCCAGACATTTTGCCCGAGAATCTTCTGGAACAGCTTTTGCCCCAAACCGACCTCTTTGGCGCTCATCACGACGAAACTTGGAAAACTGAAAACTGGCCTCAACCATGAAAAAACACCTCATACTCCTCCTCACCACCGCACTCGCTTTCGCCGCTGATCCCACACCACCGGTCACGCAGATCTGCCAGCCGGACAAACTCATCGCCGCCGAGCCATTCGACAGGCCGGAGTCCTTCGCCAAAGAGAAGCAGCCTGGCACCGACGGCTGGCGCGGTGGCATCGGCACCTGGAGCATCAAGGATGGCGCGGCCTATGCCGTTCAAGAAGCCCCGAGCAAAAACCGCCCGAACGGCCACGAGGCCGTGTGCGAGCACATCGTGGACCTGGGCGACTATGTGCTGATCGGCGAGTTCAAGCTCGGCCCCTCGCCGCAGATCGGTTTCGTATGCCGCGACTCGAACAAACCGAATCTCCACCAAGGCCGCGTGATGATCACCCCCACGGCCATCTGGATTCAAAAGATGAGCGGCATCGCGAAGGAGACGCGGCGTGAGGAGCTGAAGAATATCGAGGTCAAACTCGATCCCAACACCTGGCACCGCATCACCGTGGAAGTCTGCGGGGATCGCTTCTTCGCGAAGATCGACGACCACACGCTGGAGGGCACTCATGAGCGCTTCAAAGACCGCAAAGGCCGCGTCGGCTTCGTCGCGAAGGCTGAGGGCGCGCAGTTTCGCAACATCGCAATCTGGAGCGGGAAGGCTAAACAGTAGCTTCGTCTGCTCACCCCATCAGGAGGATTCAATGCTGGCATTTTTTCCGCCGGACAATTACCCTGATCACTTCACCCCTTTCACTGAACCATGACCACGCCTGATACATCACCTCCATCATCCCGTCGCGGATTCGTCAAACAGTCCGTCGCCGCAGGATTCGGCTTCACCTTTCTTCCCGCCTACCTCACCAGCGCTCGTGCGACGGACAATCCCAAGCTGCCGCCGAGCCGACGCATCAATCTGGGCTGCATCGGCATCGGCGGACGTGCGGGCAGCGTCATTCCCGGGCTGACCGCGGCAGGCAACGCCACACCGGTGGCCTTCACGGATGTGGACTTTGTCGCAGCGAGAGGTCTTGAGAAAAACCTGAAGGCCTTCCCGGATGTGAAGCGCTTCAGCGACTTCCGCGAGATGCTCGACAAGATGGGCAAGGACATTGATGCCGTCAGCGTGGTGACGCCCGATCACACGCACTTCACCGCCGCGATCAGCGCGATGGCGCTCGGCAAGCATGTGTATGTGGAGAAGCCGCTGACGCACACTTTCGAAGAGGCGGAGATTCTCATGCGTGCAGAAAAGAAGTTCAAGGTGGTGACGCAAATGGGCAACCAAGGCCACACCTCCGCCGGCGCGGAGCAGTTTAAGCAGATGCTCGCGGCGGGCATCGTCGATGACATCGTGAAGATCGACGCTTGGAAGTCGCCTTCGCTGTGGTTCATGAACGCGGCGGAGCGTGCGCTCGTGAAGGGCTATCCGCCTGAAGAACCGAAACCCGAGTCGCTGAACTGGGATCTCTGGTGCGGCCCGCAGGAGGTGAAGCCCTTCAGCAAGATGTACCACCCCTTCAACTGGCGCGGCTTTCACCTCTACGGAGGCGGCATGTTTGGCGACTGGGGCGCGCATATCATTGATTTCGTCCATGATCACCTGAAGCTCGGCCTGCCCACGCGCATCACGCCGCTGGCGCTCGCGGACTACAACCGCATCAGCTATCCGCTCAGTTCGGACATTCGATTCGAGTTCCCGGCTCGCGGCGAGAAGATGCCGGCCGTGGAACT